>CAMJAO010000308.1 GCA_946403615.1 uncultured Prevotellaceae bacterium | reverse complement strand
GCAGGTTGTTGTTCTTCATCGCAACGGAATACTGCAAACCGCCAAGTTCGATTTTTGCCACGTCTTTCAGTTTGAGGGTATTGCCGTTGGCATCGCTCGAGATGATGATGTTGCCAAACTCCTCCTCGCTCTTCAAACGACCGGTGTAGCGCATGGCGTACTCGTAAGCCACGTCGGAGCGCTCGCCAAACGTACCAGGAGCGGCCTCGATGTTCTGCTCGCTAAGCACAGCAGTGACGTCGCTGGGCATCAAACCGTGCTGCTTCATCACCTCCGGGTCGAGCCAGATGCGCATGGAGTAGGACTTCATACCCGGCGACTGCACGTCGCCCACGCCCTCGATACGCTTGATGGCGGGGATGATGTTGATGTTGTTGTAGTTGGTGAGGAATTCGTCGTCGTAGCGCCCGTCGCTGGTGAGGGTGAACATCATCACCTGCGAGGTCTGACGCTTCATGACGGTCACACCGATTTGCGTCACTTCGGCCGGCAACAGCGCCTGTGCCTGCTGCACTCGGTTCTGCACATTGACGGCACACATGTCTGCGTTCATGCCCTGGCGGAACAGGATGGAGAGGCTGGCGGAACCGCTGGAGGCAGACGAACTGATATAGTCCATGCCTTCCACACCGTTGATGCTCTCCTCAAGAGGGACGAGCACGGAGTTCTTCACAGTCTCGGCATCGGCACCAGGATAACTGGTGAACACCACCACGGTAGGCGGTGCGATGTCTGGATACTGCTCAATAGGCAGCGTAGCCAGACCGATGAAGCCCAGGAGGACGATGACGATGGAAATCACCGTCGAGAGCACCGGGCGTTTTATGAATGTTGTAAATGTCATAATATCCTAATGGGTTAGAAAGTCGTTGGCGTTATTTCTTTCCTGTCATGGCATCGACGAATCCCTTGGCCGAACCGTCAGTACCCTGTTTGCCCGCCTCGTCAATCTTCTTCTGGTAATTCTCCGGGGTGATGGGCACAATCTCCATGCCGTCACTCAGTTTGGCGAGTCCATTGGTAACATACTTGTCACCCGACTTGAGGCCACTCGTCACGATGAAGTTGTTGCCGTCGTTCTGTGGGTCGACGGTGATTTCGGTGTATTTCACCTTCTTGTCGGCTCCCATCACATAGACAAACTTCTTGTCTTGCACGGAAAGAACCGACGACTGCGGGATGACAATGGCAGAACTGTTGCTGCGCTGAACGACAACGGAACCGGAACCGCCGCTCTTGAGCAAACGCTCGGGATTGGGGAATCGGGCAATCATCGAGACAGTGCCTGTGGCTGCGTCGATGACGCCACTTACCTTCACCACCCTACCCTCGTAAGGATACATGGTGCCGTCGGCGAGCTTCAACCTCACCGGGGGGTAGGAATTGACGGCGGCGTTGAGTCCACCGGCACTCTTGGTCAATTCGAGGATATCCTTTTCTGTCATGGAGAAATAAATCTCCATCTGACTGATGTTCGACACCGTGGTAAGGGCGGGCGTGCTCTGTGCGCTCACCAATGCGCCGACTTTATAAGGCAGGCTGCCCACAACACCGCTGGCCGGACTCTTCACATAGCAGAAACTGAGGGTTTCACGTGCCGAGGCAAGGCTGGCCTCGGCCTGACCGAGGGCGGCTTTGGCCTGGTTTACCTGAGCCTGTGCGCTATTGAAGGAGTTGCGCGAGCTTTGCAGTTCGAAATCGCCGATGACGCCGTTGGCATGCAACTGCTGGCTGTTTTCGTATTGTAGTTTTGCCGTGGCAAGTCCCGACTCGGCCGTGGCAATGGTGGCACGGCATTGGTTGACAGCGGCTTGCGCCTGACGCACTGCGGCTTGATAAGTTTCATTGTCGATGACAAAAATAGTCTGCCCTGCTGCAACAGACTGACCTTCGTGGACATTGACACGGGTGAGGAAACCAGAGATTTTCGGACGGATTTCGACATCCTGCATACCTTTGATGGTCGCCGGGTAGGTGGTCTGCATCTCAGCACTTGAAGTGCCTACTGTCACGACGGGGAACTCGTTATCACCGAAGTTCATCATCCCTCCACCTTTTTTACCACCACACGCCACAAGGCATGCAGCAGCTGCTACAAGCAAAAAGAAATTTGTTTTTTTCATATACCTATATATCAATTAATTAGAAATCTTTCCCGAAAACTCAATCTATGTTAAAGAGTTTTTATTCTGCAAAATTACTAACAAGAATCGGGAAAGTGTCAATTCTCAGTATATATTTAACATTATTTTATATAAGGTTTGAGATTTGAGGTTTAAGGTTTAAGGTTTGTGATTACCTTCTTCTTGGGCGAAGCCCGATAAACAAACTGGGTAGATATTTAAGATTTGAGGTTTAAGGTTTGAGGTTTGTGATTACCTTACATTCCCCCGATGTGCAAATGGCTCAATCACCCTCGTAGCGCGGTGCTACCCCCGTGCTGTGCCCGTAAACAATCTGGGCGTATGCGATACGCCCCTACACCAAAAATCGTTTGTCCTCACCCTCGGGCGAAGCCCGTAGACAATCGCAACTCTGTTGCGTAAGAAATTCACAGCGACCGCTTCTAAGGGAGCAGTA
>CAMJAO010000307.1 GCA_946403615.1 uncultured Prevotellaceae bacterium | reverse complement strand
CTTCGTGCCGGAACTGCCCAAAGGACGCCCTGTAGATGTCATTTATCTTTGCTATCCCAACAATCCCACCGGTACGGTCATCACCAAACAGGAATTACGCAAATGGGTGAATTACGCATTGAAAAACGATGCGCTTATCCTCTATGATGCAGCCTATCAAGCATACATTCAGGAACCGGATATACCACACTCTATTTATGAGATTCGCGGAGCAAGAAAGTGCGCCGTTGAATTCCGCTCATATTCCAAGACGGCGGGGTTCACAGGCGTGCGCTGCGGCTATACCATTGTGCCCAAGGATGTAAGTGTCACCACATTCGAAGGTGAGCGTATTCCGCTCAATCAGTTGTGGTTGCGCCGGCAGTGTACTAAGTTCAATGGCTGCAGTTATATATCACAGCGGGCAGCAGAAGCTATATATACTCCGGAGGGCAAAGAGCAGGTGAAAGCCACCATTGACTACTATATGCAGAATGCCCATAAGTTGTTGGAAACTTTGCGTGGCCTGGGATTTGAGTGTTATGGCGGCGAGAATGCGCCCTATGTATGGATGCGTACCCCAGACGGCACAGGCTCGTGGCAATTTTTCGAGACGTTGCTCTATGGGGCCAATGTAGTCTGCACGCCTGGTGTCGGTTTCGGCCCCTCTGGCGAGGGATACGTCCGTTTCACGGCGTTCGGCAGTCATGAGCAGACTGATGAGGCATTGGAAAGAATCAAGAAATGGAAGAACATTTAATGACGTGATAATAAGTATAGTAATAACTAATAAAACGAACAATTATGGAAACATTAAGATTTCAGGTTGTCGGCGAAGCATTCAAGAAAAAACCGCTCGACGTAAGAACACCTATTGAGAGACCTTGCGAGTATTTCGGCAAGAAGGTTTTCAACCGAGAGAAAATGTACAAGTATTTGCCGAAAGACATCTACGAGAAGATGATCGACGTGATTGACAACGGCGCACAGCTGGACCGTGATGTGGCTGACGCAGTGGCCGATGGTATGAAGAAGTGGGCCACCGAGAATGGCGTTACACACTATACACACTGGTTCCAGCCGCTGACCGAAGGCACTGCCGAGAAGCACGACTCATTTATCGAGCATGACGGCAAGGGCGGTATGGTTGAGGAGTTTACCGGAAAATTGCTCGTTCAACAGGAACCCGACGCCAGTTCATTCCCCAGCGGTGGCATACGTAGCACCTTCGAGGCGCGCGGCTATTCCGCATGGGATCCCACATCACCAGTGTTCATCATCGACGATACGCTTTGTATTCCTACTGTGTTCATTTCCTATAGCGGCGAGGCACTCGACTACAAAGCTCCGCTTCTTCGCGCACTCCATGCCGTAAATGTGGCTGCCACTGACGTGTGCCATTATTTCGATCCCAGCGTGAAAAAAGTGACGTCAAACCTCGGTTGGGAACAGGAGTATTTCCTCGTTGACGAGGGACTTTATGCTGCACGTCCCGATTTGTTGCTGACAGGTCGAACGTTGATGGGGCATGACTCGGCCAAAAACCAGCAGATGGATGACCATTACTTCGGCTCCATCCCCGAGCGAGTGGCTGCTTTTATGCGTGAATTGGAGATTGAGGCACTCGAACTGGGCGTTCCCTGCAAGACGCGCCATAACGAGGTGGCTCCCAACCAGTTTGAGTTGGCACCGATCTATGAGGAGACCAATTTGGCCGTGGACCACAACATGCTGCTGATGTCGGTCATGAAACGTGTGGCACGTAAACATGGATTCAGAGTGTTGCTGCATGAGAAACCGTTTGCAGGTATCAACGGTAGCGGTAAGCACAATAACTGGAGTCTATCGACCGACAATGGCGTGTTGCTGCATGCTCCGGGAAAGACTCCTGAACAGAACCTGCGCTTCGCCACGTTTATTGTTGAGACGTTGATGGGTGTCTATCGCCACAACGGATTGTTGAAGGCCAGCATCATGTCGGCTACCAATGCCCATCGCTTGGGTGCCAATGAGGCTCCTCCTGCTATTGTGTCATCGTTCCTCGGCAAACAGGTGAGCGAATTGCTCGACCACATAGAGAAAGCTGATAAGGAAAATATCCTGGCCATGGCAGGCAAACAAGGCATGAAGATGGACATCCCCGAGATTCCAGAGTTGTTCATTGACAATACCGACCGTAACCGTACGTCACCCTTCGCTTTCACAGGCAACCGCTTTGAGTTCCGCGCCGTGGGTAGCGAGGCTAACTGTGCCAGTGCGATGATTGCCCTCAACAGTGCTGTTGCTGAGGCTTTGGTCGATTTCAAAAAGCGTGTCGACGAGCGCATACCGACGTTTACCAAATCATGTGAGGGCACAGGACACAACCCGGTATTCCATGCCATCATCGACGTGTTGCGCGAGGACATCAAGACATGTAAACCCATCCGTTTCGATGGCAACGGCTACTCTGACGAGTGGGTCGTGGAGGCAGAAAAGCGCGGTCTCGACGTGGAGAAGTCGTGTCCGAAGATTTTCGAGCGTTATCTTGATCCGGAAAGCATCCAGATGTTTGAGAGTCTTGGCGTGATGACACGCAAAGAACTGGAGGCCCGCAACGAA
>CAMJAO010000306.1 GCA_946403615.1 uncultured Prevotellaceae bacterium | reverse complement strand
GGGTGTATATTTCCTGATAGATTTTATTTGTCTTGAGCAGGTTGTCATGGGTATCAGGAAATCGCCGGAATCTTCGGTTTGGAGGGTGTATATTTCCTGATAGATTTTATTTGTCTTGAGCAGGTTGTCATGGGTATCGAAAGCACTGACACGTCCATTGTCGAGCACGAGGATACGGTCGCAGTCTTTCACGCTCGATATGCGCTGCGCTATGATGAGTTTGGTGGTATCAGGAATCCGCTCGCGGAAAGCACGCTGAATCATCGCATCGGTAGCGGTATCACATGCCGAAGTAGAGTCGTCGAGGACCAGCACTTTGGGCTTTTTGAGCAATGCGCGTGCAATACACAGACGCTGTTTTTGACCACCCGACACATTGGTGCCACCCTGTTCGATGTGTGTGTTATAACCATCGGGCATCTGACTGATAAACTCGTCAGCACATGCCAAACGGCAAGCCTCCTGACATTCCTCGAGTGTCGCGTCTTTTTTACCCCAACGCAAGTTGTCGAGGACAGAGCCGGCGAAAAGCACATTTTTCTGCAACACCACTGCCACCTCATTGCGCAACGTGTCTAACTCATATCTACGAACATCAACTCCGCCCACACTGACCGAGCCTTTAGCCACATCGTAGAGACGGCTGACGAGATTGACGAGCGAAGACTTACCACTGCCCGTTCCGCCGATGACGCCGATGGTCTCACCGGAATTGACGTGGAAAGTGATATCCTGGATGGCATATTCGCCACTACCCATCTTATAGGCGAAACTCACCTGATGGAAGTCGACGCTACCGTCTTTCACCTCCTTGACAGGAAGAGCAGGGTCGATGATACCCGCCTGCTCGTTGATAACCTCCGCCACACGGTGTCCGCTGGCCGCACTCTGTGTGAGCATGACGAATATCATGCTGACCATCATCAGCGACATGAGAATGCTCATCACATAGGTGAAGAGCGAAGTCAGCTCACCTGTGGTCAAAGTGCCGCCGACAACGAAGTGCGCACCCCACCACGACAGGGCGATGATACAGCCATAGACCACCATGTTCATCACGGGATGGGTGGTGGCCATGAGACTCTCGGCCTTGACATAGAGACGGTAGAGCGCCTCTGCGGAACGGCTGAACTTTCGGTTCTCATCCTCCTCGCGGACAAACGCCTTTACCACACGGATACCAGCCACATTCTCCTGTACCGCCTGATTGAGGTTATCGTATTTTACAAATACCTGCGAAAATAGCTTTGCCACACGCGAGATGACGAAATAGAGCACTACGGAGAGGATGACCGTAGCCACGATGAAAATGACGCTGAGGCGCACATCGATGACAAAACACATGAAGATGCTGAATAACAGGCGGAAAGGAGCGCGCACAGTGACACGCAGTATCTGTTGGAAAGCATTTTGCAGATTCGACACATCGGTGGTCATGCGAGTGACCAAGCCAGAGGTGCTGTATTTGTCGATATCGGAGAAAGAGAAGGTCTGGATGTTTCGGTACATCGCCTTACGCAGATTGCTGGCAAATCCCGACGACGCGTAAGCTGCAAAGCGGCCAGCCATGATACCGAAAAAGACGCTGAGACATGCCATGCCAATCATGATAGCACCATAGAGATAAACATTGCCCAGATTGCCCGCCATGATGCCCCGGTCGATGAGCATGGCCGTAACGTAAGGGATGAGCACATCCATCACCACCTCTAATGATGTGAAGACAGGCGTCAGGAGCGACGCCTTCTTATATTGTTTAATTTGATTGTATAATGTTTTCAGCATAGGTGTAAAGATTGGCAGAAACTATTGAATCCATCGATTCTATAGATTATTTATTGTAATCCGCTGCGAAATTAAAAAAAAAATGATAAAAACGTTTGTAATTAACTTTTATTTGCTATCTTTGCAAAAG
The DNA here is from genome assembly GCA_946403615.1 of uncultured Prevotellaceae bacterium. GTDB lineage: Bacteria > Bacteroidota > Bacteroidia > Bacteroidales > Bacteroidaceae > Prevotella. The sequence goes on along the minus strand of CAMJAO010000306.1, from coordinate 670 downwards.
AAATGAGAATTGACATCATCACTGTTTTGCCCGAAATGATAGAGGGATTCGTACACGAGTCCATCTTGGCCCGGGCGCAGAAAAAAGGACTGGCAGAGATACATCTGCATCAGTTGCGCGACTACACGACCGACAAATGGCGCCGTGTGGATGATTACCCCTACGGAGGATTCGCCGGCATGGTGATGCAATGCGAACCGATAGACCGTTGTATCAGTGCATTGAAAGCCGAGCGCGACTACGACGAAGTGATTTTCACATCGCCCGACGGTGAGCAGTTCAACCAGCATGTAGCCAATGAACTGTCATTGAAGGGAAACATCATCATTCTCTGCGGTCATTACAAGGGGATTGACCAGCGTATACGCGACCACCTCATCACCCGCGAGATCAGCATCGGCGACTATGTGCTGACGGGTGGCGAATTGGCAGCGGCAGTGATGGCGGATGCCATCGTCAGGGTTATCCCGGGCGTGGTGGGCGATGAACAGAGCGCCCTCTCCGATTGTTTCCAAGACGATATGCTCTCAGCGCCGATATACACACGGCCGGCAGATTATAAAGGATGGAAAGTGCCCGAGATCTTGCTCAGTGGTAATGAGGCCAAAATCAAGGACTGGGAGATAGAACAAAGTCTGGAGCGTACCCGGAGATTGAGACCCGACCTGCT
>CAMJAO010000305.1 GCA_946403615.1 uncultured Prevotellaceae bacterium | reverse complement strand
CGCTTACCGGGATTACACTGCCTTCGTCGGTCACATCTTTAGGATATTCCGTTTTCACAGGATGCAAATCTCTTGGTCAGGTGACTTTGCCCAAGCGGCTGCGCACACTCCCGGAGCATTTCTTTGCCAAATGCCAGTCATTACAACATGTCACATTGCCGGAATCCATTGACAGTATCATGAATTCCACATTTATAGAGAGCGGAATCACTACGGTAACATTGCCGAAGGGACTGAAGTATTTGGGAAAGTCTGCTTTTTATAAATGTGAGCAGTTGCAAGAGATGATCATACCTGAAGGCATTGACACGCTCAACTCTTCCATATTCTATGGATGCAAGGCTTTGCGGCAGGTGCAAATGCCCGTTTCGTTGAGACATATTGATGATTATGCTTTTTCCAACTGCGAGTCGCTCAAAGAGGCGGTCATTCCCGAAGGCGTGGAGCGATTAGGGGTACGTTCATTCGAGTTCTGCCTGTCACTTGAAACCATAGACATGCCTTCTACTCTCAAGGAAGTAGGGAGGGAAGCCTTCGTGCGTGTGGATCATCCTCAAACCATTATCATACGTGCCACCACACCTCCCAAAGGACGTCTGGCTTTGAGATATCTCAAAAATACGGCCATCTTTCTCCCTGCAGGCACCATCAAGGCCTATGCCTCTGGTTTACTCCGCGATTGTTATCGGTTAGAGTCAATAGCACAAGAAATCAAATAATCCTAAATCGGTCATTAGTGCGATACAGCCTAATGGCCGGTTTGTGATAATCATACTTCATTTTTCTTTTTTCCCCTTCATTTCGGACAAAAAACGGTACCTTTATCCCGTTTTGTCTGAATTTTGGTTGTTTGTCCGCACTGTTTTGAATGAAATTTTGGAAAAATCATTGTCAGATATGAATCTCACTTTACCTTTGCATCAGAAAAAAACAACGAGCCTTTTTTCGAAATACAATGCATATCATATGCAAAAGATTTTTGAGGAAAGTGCTCATAAAAAAAGAAACAATAATTAATAACATTTTAATACACTACAATTATGAAATTGACAAGCATTTTTTCAAAGAAATTTGCAGTAATGGCAATCGCTACATTGGTAGCAGTAAACGTAAACGCACAAAAAGATGAACCGAAGAATGAGATCGGTGTGTTCTATAGTGTCGCCTCCGTTTCTAACATCCTTTCTGAATACGGTGCCGCTTTCTCATACAGCACTGGCAGCCAGACTGGTTATTGGGGCCCGATTGGTATCGAATACTTCCGTCGTTTGTCTCCCGTCGTCGCTGTTGGTGCCGTGGCTGAGTATTCACACTGTAAATGGGACAAGAATTATGGCTCCGACCGTTCTTTGAGTTCATCTTACATCACTGTCATGCCGTCAATTAAATTCAACTGGCTGCGCAATGAGAATTGGAGTCTATACTCTGGCGCATCAGCAGGTATCATGATCGCTACGCTTGACACTTCAGGCGTGAGTTCCAAAGATGAAAAAATCGAAGATGAGACAATTACCTCGTTTATGTTCCAGGCTACCGCCCTCGGTGCCGAATTTGGTAAAGACCTCCGCTTCTTCGCTGAAGTAGGCTTTGGTGAGAAAGGTGTAGCTTGCGCCGGCCTGCGTTATAAATTCTAAAAACAAATTAAGTCAAGAACTTCCAAATCCCCTGACCCGGCTTGGTATCAAGTTGGGTCTTTCTTAGAATCTAAGCAATAGGATGAAACGAATTTGTGATTTCATCGCCCGCTGGATGGGCTTGTTGGTATTGTTGACGGCATGTGCGTCGCTTGCTTTTCCTCAAGTGTTATTGCCTGTTGGTATGTGGGTTATCAATCCGCTGCTGGGGCTTATCATGTTCGGCATGGGATTGACTCTGAAGCCTGAGGATTTCCGAGTGGTATTGACGCGACCGAAAGATGTGCTTCTGGGGTGTCTGGCACAATTCACCGTAATGCCAATTTTGGCATGGGTCTTGGCGAAGGTTTTCGCGTTGCCCGATGAGTTGGCTTTGGGCGTGATACTCGTGGGGTGCTGCCCGGGCGGGACGGCGTCGAATGTCATCACCTATTTGGCGAAAGGTGATCTGGCTCTGAGCGTGGGCATGACTGCCATGAGTACGGTACTTGCACCGCTGCTCACACCGCTTTTGGTATGGCTGATGGCAGGCACCATGGTGGATGTCGATACGGCAGGCATGCTGCTCTCTATACTATATGTGGTCATTGCACCCATCATCGCCGGTATTATCATCCAGCGTCTGTTCCCGTCGTTTACGAGAAAAGTGGTGGCGTATCTGCCCGCTTTCTCCACGCTGATGATTGCTGTTGTGGTGGCAATGGTTGTGTCTCATACGGCCGACCGTCTTCTTTCAGCCGGACTGATTGTGGTGATTGTTGTCATGTTGCACAATCTGCTGGGATTGACCGTCGGTTACACCATTGGCCGTCTCATTGGGCTGTCCAGGGCAAAGCGTATCGCTGTGAGCATCGAGGTAGGCATGCAAAACAGCGGTTTGGCCTCATCCTTAGCCGTACTCCATTTCGCCGCCTATCCCATGGCCACCATCCCCGGTGCCATCTTCAGCGTGTGGCACAACATCAGCGGCGCCCTCGCCGCAAAACTCTACAG
>CAMJAO010000304.1 GCA_946403615.1 uncultured Prevotellaceae bacterium | reverse complement strand
TCTGTTTCGCCAGTATCGAGATTGGTAACCGTCTGTTGCGGCAGGTCAACTTTCACTTCACATGACGGATTATTCTCAATCGCAGCAAACAAATTGGCCAAGAAAGCATCACTAACCATGACGGGCAGGACAAAATTGTTCAACTCGTTGTTTCTGTGTATATCTGCGAAGAAAGAACTGATGACCACTCTGAAACCGTAGCCGGCAATGGCCCATGCGGCATGTTCACGCGAAGAGCCTGAACCGAAGTTTTTACCTGCCACAAGAATACATCCGCCATACTGACTGTTGTTTAACACAAAATCCTGAACGGGCTTACCTTCAGCATCATACCTCCAGTCATGGAACAGATGGGCACCGAACCCTTCCTTGTCAGTGGCTTTCAGATAGCGTGCGGGAATAATCTGGTCGGTATCGACATTTTCCAACGGTAGGGGGACACACGTGCTGATAATAACGTCAAATTTCTGTTTCATAATCATCTCATAACAAAGTTCTTGGATCAGTGATACAACCCGTAACCGCTGCAGCGGCAGCCACCAACGGACTAGCCAAGATGGTTCTGGCACCCGGTCCTTGACGTCCCTCGAAATTACGGTTACTAGTTGAAACACAATACTTGCCTGCAGGAATCTTGTCGTCGTTCATCGCGAGACAGGCAGAGCAACCCGGTTGGCGAATATCAAATCCTGCTTCTTGTAAGATGCGGTCGAGACCTTCAGCCTCGATTTCTTCTTTTACTCTCCAACTGCCGGGAACGAGCCACGCAGTGATATTGGCAGCTTTTTTCCGTCCCTTCACGATAGATGCAAAAGCCCTGAAATCCTCGATACGTCCATTGGTACATGCCCCCAAGAACACATAATCGACCGGATGTCCTGCCAGTGTTTCCCCTGCATTGAAACCCATGTATTTGAGTGATTTGAGGAAAGCGGTCTGTCCAGAGGGTTGTATAGCCTCCACAGACGGTATCGAATCGTTGACACCTATGCCCATGCCGGGATTTGTGCCATAAGTAATGCGGGGTTCTATCTCATTGGCATCAAAAATCAGTTCTTTGTCAAATACGGCATCATCATCACTGCGTAACTGTGACCATTGTTTTACCGCCTTGTCCCACTCCTCACCTTTCGGGGCATGCTCACGGTTCTTCAAATAAGCAAAAGTCGTCTCATCAGGAGCGATGAAGCCGCCTCTTGCCCCCATCTCAATAGAGAGGTTGCAAAGAGTAAGTCTGCCCTCCATCGACATCGCACGGACCACCTCGCCAGCATATTCTACGAAATAGCCTGTCGCTCCCGAAGTTGTCAGTTTGGCCATGAGAAAGAGCGCCACATCCTTTGGGGTCACGCCTCTACCTAATTGCCCATTGATGGTGATGCGCATCGATTTCGGTTTTTGTTGTAAAATACATTGTGATGCCATCACCATCTCCACTTCAGACGTGCCGATGCCAAACGCCACCGCTCCCACTGCGCCATGCGTCGAAGTGTGAGAATCGCCGCAAACGATAGTCATGCCGGGCAATGAAAGTCCTTTTTCCGGTCCCACCACATGGATGATGCCATTGTCTTTCGACATCATACCATAATGCGTCAGTCCGAATTCATGACAGTTGTCGGCCAGGGTCTGCACCTGTTTGCGCGACACCGGGTCAGCGATTTCCTTATCTTGGTCGTGTGTGGGAGTATTATGGTCAGGCATACAGATGATCTGCTCCGGACGGAAGCATTTCAGTCCCCGTCTGCGCAACCCTTCAAAGGCTTGCGGAGAAGTCACCTCATGGCAATAAAGACGGTCAATATATAATTGCACAGGACCTTCTTCAATGGCCTGAACCACATGTTTGTCCCAAATTTTATCAAAGAGTGTATTCATGCGATTTTACTTGTTAAACCTTAAATTTATTGATACAGTCGATATAAGCCTCGACAGATGCCGTCACAATGTCCGTGTTGGCTCCGAAGCCGTAATAGAGGTTGTTGTTGTATTCTACTTGCATATGGACTTTACCCACATCGTCCGAACCTTTGGATATGGCCTGAATGGTAAACTCCTTGAGGGTCATGGTCTTCATGATGATTTTCTTAAGCGCTTTAATAGCCGCATCGACAGGACCGTTGCCGGAAGACGCAGCCTCGAATTTCTGTCCGCTGATATCCAGTCCGATGGAAGCCACACTTCGCACGCCCTTTCCTGTAGTCACTTGCAGGAAATCGAGTTTCACGGCATGCGACTCGGCGGTGTCAGCACCGGCAAGCATCAAGATATCATCGTTGGTCACTTCTTTTTTCTGGTCAGCGAGTCTCAAGAATTTCTGATAGATTTTATCTACCTTTTCCTCACTTTTCACATTCACACCGAGCGCACTGAGACGATATTTGATAGCCGCCCTGCCCGACCGTGCGGTCAAAACGATAGAATTGTCCTCCAATCCGACATCTTTCGGGTTGATAATCTCGTAGGTGGAAACGTTTTTTAAAACCCCGTCCTGATGAATACCACTGGAGTGTGCGAACGCGTTTCTTCCGACAATGGCCTTGTTGGGCTGGACGGGCATGTTCATCAATCCCGACACCATGCGGCTGACAGGATAAATCTTGGTGGTATTGATATTGGTCTCGATACCAAGATTCTTATG
>CAMJAO010000303.1 GCA_946403615.1 uncultured Prevotellaceae bacterium | reverse complement strand
GGTCTTGGTAAGGACGCTGCTCAGATCATCAGCCGCATCAACGGTTTCACATATGTGCAGACCCAGTTCGACTACTTTACTTCAGAGCTGAAGATTGTCAAGGAGGTTCCCTATGGCAAGAATCCCAGCCGCCTGAAGGTGAAGTGCTATGGCGCTGACGATGTTCGCGAGGGTGTCGCTATCCTCTGGCACGAGAATGTGGATGTCAGCATCACCGGTAACTCTACCAACCCCACTCGTTTCCAGCACCCCGTTGCAGGTACCTATAAGAAAGAACGTACATTGGCTGGTAAGCCTTACTTCTCAGTAGCATCTGGTGGCGGCACGGGTCGTACATTGCACCCCGATAACATGGCTGCAGGTCCTGCTTCTTATGGCATGACCGACACCATGGGTCGTATGCACTCTGATGCTCAGTTTGCAGGTTCTTCTTCAGTTCCTGCTCACGTTGAGATGATGGGCTTCCTCGGTATTGGTAACAACCCGATGGTGGGTGCTACTGTTGCTATTGCAGTGGCTATCGACCTCGCCCTGAACAAGTAATCGGCGAAGATATCTCGAAGTAGTCGGAGATTGTTTTGACCTGAGTTTAAATATTCCTCCGACTCCCTTAATACAATAGGAGATAAACACCAGTGTTTATCTCCTACTTTCATTTAGACCTGTCTGTTATTCTTAAATCTCGAAATCCAGGCATGCGCGCTGAACGGTGTAGGGACGGACCTTCCCGTTGGCTACAGCCAAGTGTTCGGGGTGCTTGGCATATCCTTTAAGGGCTTCTTCACTCTCAAGCGTGCTGTCAAGCATCACATCGGCGTTTGATGAAGCCAAACGACCGTCGATGTGAACTTTGACGTCGATGAGTCCGGGAACCTTACCTGCCAGACCTTCCAGTCCTGCCTTGATACCTGCCTTAACGGCTTTTTTCTCCTCTTCGGAAAGTTCTGGATTCAGTGTCCAGAGAATAATGTGCTTTACCATATTAAAAAAGGATTAAATTTACTGATTATGATGTATGGGTTGTATTACTGATAGATGTCATGTCTTTCTCTTCTTTTCGTTTTGACCTCAAACTCGCCTTGAAACCCTCGAACCCTTCACCGTAAACACCGATGACGGCGCTTTGAGAGACAAATGCCCTGGGGTCAATCTCGCTGATAAGAGCAAAGATTCGGCCCGACTCCGAGCGGCGGGCCAGTACAAACAACATGTTCACCTCATGCCCGCTATAAAAGCCCTGACCTTTGATGAGGGTGCATCCGCGGTGGATGTAGTGGTTGATTTGCTTGCCCATCTCTTCATATTTCTCGGTGATGATGAAAAACTGCACCGATCGCCGCGACATATTCACCACTTGGTCGACACAGAATGTGGACACGAACAGCATCACATAACCGTAAATCACCTGTTCCCAATCACGGAGCACCAGATAACTCGATGTGATGATGAGCAGGTCGGCTATGAGAATGCCGTGACCCAGCGAGATGTCTTTGTATTTGTTGATGATGGCTGCCACCACATCGGTGCCGCCCGTACTGCCGTGTGCAGCCAGACTGATGCCTACGCCGCACCCCCAGAAACCTGCGCCCACCACAGTGGCCATGAACAATTGGTCATGCAATAACTGTGTGTTCCCCACAATGCTACGCAAAACGGGAATGGTAATGGAAAACAGCACCACGGCATAAATCGTCTTCACACAGAAACGCCAGCCCAGCACACGCAGCGCGATGAGTAGTAAAATACCGTTGATGGCCATGTAGGAATATTCCACATCAATGCCTAAACCCCATTCCAAGATGGAGGAGATACCTGGCGTGCCGCCTGTCATGATATGGTTGGGCAGAAGGAATATCACCCATCCGCCAGCGCACATCACGATGCCGATAAATATAACTACATAGTCGCGCAACTCGCTCAATAACAATTTCTTGCTGATTGCCCGGTTTTCCATCGTATTTTGTCCTTTTTTTCGTTAATGAAAAGCGTATTAGAATTCGGATGCAAAGGTATAAATTTGTCTCGATATTTAATAAACAAATTCTGCCAAATATAATCAAATCAAGAAAAGATTTGTCATATTTGGCAGATTTGCTTTACCTTTCCGGGCCATGTCGACTCAGGATGAGGTGATAAGAATCATGCTGAATTGAATGAATCAGTATGTGCTTGTCATCGGATTAAAATACATGCAACCCGAGGAAGACCATCAGTCCGTTCATGAGTATCCAGAAGATGGCGAATGGCATGGTCTTACGCATGATTTCACCGTCTTGACCCTCCATGTCGCAAGCTGCGGTTGCGATGGCAATACTCTGAGGTGAGAGCAGTTTACCACCCTCAGATCCAGCACAGTTGGCTGCTGCCAACCAGTTGGTCTCGCTTCCGCTTACGCCAAAGAAGGTTCCTTGGTTGACCAGTCCCAAATCGCTTGCGGCTGTTGCCTGCAGTTTACCGAAGAGAATATTGGCATTGGTGGCAGAACCGGTGACGAACGTACCGATAGAACCGATGAGCGGGGCGAAGAATGGGAACACTGCGCCGGTGAGTTCTACCAAACCCTTGGCGATATCGTTGGTCATACCTGTGTTGTTCATCAACATGGCCATGGCCACAAGGCAGCAGATGGTCACTACCGTCTTCTGCAAAT
>CAMJAO010000302.1 GCA_946403615.1 uncultured Prevotellaceae bacterium | reverse complement strand
ATGGCTGCCGTGGAACGCTCGGCACGCATTGCGGCTCAGGAGTGTAGTGCCGATGTCATTGTGGCCGCTATTGGCGAGACATCTGAGATGACCGGTGAGAGCAGCAGCCGTTCCGACCTCACCCTGCCTGATGCACAGAAACGGTTGCTCGAGGCTTTGAAAGCCACGGGTAAACCTGTTGTGGTGCTCAACTTCTCCGGGCGTGCCACTGTGATGACATGGGAGAATGCCAATTTCAGCACCCTGCTTAATGTGTGGTTTGGTGGCTCGGAAGCCGCAGACGCCATCTGCGATGTGCTGTTTGGCGATGCGGTGCCCAGTGGCAAACTGTCTGTCACCATGCCGAAAAGTGTAGGACAGATACCTCTCTATTACAACCATCTCAATACTGGGCGTCCGTTAGATAAAGGTGCTTGGTTCACCAAGTTCAGGAGCAACTACCTCGACATTGACAACGAACCGCTTTATCCATTTGGATATGGCTTGAGTTATACTACTTTCCGTTATGGCACGTTGCGGTTGAGTGGAAATAGTATGGACAAAAACGGTAAATTGACAGCCAGCATTGACATTACCAATACGGGCAATTGTGATGGTAGCGAGGTGGTGCAAATGTATATCCGCGACCTTGTGGGTAGTGTGTCACGTCCTGTCAAGGAATTGAAAGGCTTTGAGCGTGTGACCCTGAAGAAAGGCGAGACAAAGACCGTGACTTTTGAAGTGAACGAGGAATTACTGAGGTTTTACAACTCACAACTTGAATTTGTGAGTGAACCCGGCGATTTCGAGTTGATGATCGGCCCCAATAGCCGTGACGTGCAGACCGCTACATTCACCTTAAAATAAAGGTGTCCCTTCGCTTGTATCCTCGGCGGAAAGAAGGTGGTGAAATTATCGACACTGTTTGCAAACATTGACCCGCATGGAACATATTCGTAAGAATATGGCACGCGCATGAAACATTTTTATAACTCAATGGCATGATTTTTCATGCCATTTTTTTTTGATGAGCCTATCTTTGCATATCGAAATCTATTCATTACTATTCATTACTTTTATTATCAACAAAAAACCTAAAATTTATGAAAAAATCAATTATCGCAACTTTCTTCATTGTTGCGGGCTTTCCCGCATTAGTTGCCCAGGCACAGACGCAGCCGAACGGGATACCGCTGGTATATTCCGTCGAAAATACCGGGGCGGATGCTAATCCCGTGCTGCCAACCAAAGACCAGGCAAAGAAAATTGACCCGCTGCCCGACCCGTTGGAATGGAGCGACGGGAGTGGCAGGGCTGTCTCGTTCGACGAATGGGCCAGACGCCGCGGCGAAATCGCTAAAGAGATACAACATTATGAAATAGGTACTAAACCTGTGGTCGATGCCTCGCAAGTGCAGGCACGCATGGAAGGCAACAAACTCATCGTCGACGTCACTGTCAATGGCGAAACATTACAACTCAGTGCCAATATCACCTATCCCTCAACTGGCACGGCTCCTTATGCTTTGATGATTGGCACCAGCGGCATCTCTCTGCCGTCGGCTGTCTTCTCTGGCAGACCCATAGCCACAATGACCTATTCTGAAAGCCAGGTCAACAATTACTCTCAGTTCGGTTCACCTGCCGGACGTGGCAATTATGCCTTCGACCGCCTTTATCCCGACCTCAAAGACAATGGCGCCTACAGTGAGTGGGCATGGGGACTGAGCCGACTGCTCGACGGTTTGCAGCAACTGGGTCCCGAAGTGACAAAAATAGATATGTCGCGCATCGGTGTCACTGGTTGTTCTTACGCCGGAAAAATGGCGCTCTTCTGCGGTGCGTTCGACGAGCGTGTGGCGCTCACCATCGCCCAGGAACCTGGTGGAGGCGGAGCGGCCGCATGGCGCTACTCACGATGGATGAATGCTCAGCCTGATGCTGAATCGGTCGAGGGATTGGACAATACCGACTATAACTGGTTCAAAGAGAGCCTCCGTGCCACCTACGCCGGAAAGGATGTGTCCTATCTGCCCCACGATCACCACGAACTGGCTGCAATGGTCTGCCCGCGTGCCCTTCTCATGCTCGGCAACCCCGACTACACATGGCTGGCCGACCCCTCGGGCTATGTATCGATGAACGGTGCCCTCAAGGTGTGGGAACAGTATGGCATCGACGACCGCGTGGGATTCTCCATCGTTCCCGGACACGGACACTGCCAATTGCCTGAAGTGCAATATCCTGAAGTGGAGGCATATATCGACAAATTCCTTCTCGGTAAAGAGGATGTGGATACGCGTGTACGTATCGCTCCCGATAGTTATAAAAACATCGACCTCAATTGGTGGACTGGATGGTGGGGCGTGAGCGAACCGGAAGAGTTCGGCGCTGAGCCTGTCGTATATGTGGGACCGGATCCTGGCACAGAGGCTCTCCTGCCGTTGGTGGGCAACTGGTCGAGCCGTGTCAGCGGTACGGCTGCCGAGGATGGTAATATCTACTCCGGAACAGTCAATTTCACCGGACAATGGGGTGAGGTCGGCGGACGCCAATGGGGCTCCGATGTCACGGAAGGCACCAAGCATGTCATCACAGTGAAACTGGCGGCTCCCATGCCCGACGGATTACAATGGAAACTCGGCTACAAAGACGAATATGGAGAGCCTATC
>CAMJAO010000301.1 GCA_946403615.1 uncultured Prevotellaceae bacterium | reverse complement strand
GTCGGCGCACTCTTTTTGGACAAAGGCTACGAAAAAACCAAGCAGATTGTGCTGAAAAAAATCTTCGAAAGCAACTATAACCTCGACGAGGTGGTGATGGAAGATGTTAACTTCAAAAGCAAAATCATCAACTGGGCGCAGCACCAGCATAAGAAGGTCGTCTTCGAACATGAGGTCTTGGAGCACCGCCGCGACTCGAGACTCTACCGCGTGAAACTCTCCATTGACGGCGAAGTTTATGCTGATGGACTGGAATATACCATCAAGAAAGCCGAACAGATTGCTGCGCAGCGGGCTTGCGAAAAAATCATGCCCAAAAGCGAAGAAAACGAGTAAAAACGGCACCGATGAAACGCCTTTTACCTTCGGCTATCTTATTTATAATCAGCATTATAACATTTTCCCAATGTCATCATCCCATAGATAACGAGAAAACTGTCGTTCCCAAAGACACGGTCAAGACAGAAGTAGCACTTGTTCCGCTACCCGACACCATCTATCCGTCTGTGGAGAATTTGGAATACACCATCACTATTTTTGACTCGCTGACAGACGGCAACCTCGCCCAGTTGGAAGACCTTTACGAGGATGTGCCCGGCATCTTCACCTTCCGTGGGGGACCGTACCGTGATGCGAATTTCCACGGCACCGTGAAGGGGCGGCCCGACACAGTCGTCATCGACTGGGTGTTCACCACTGATTTCGACAAGCGGGAGACGAAGTTCGGCTCATGGGGTGGCGGCACCGGCTGGACGGGGCAACCGCTGTATGTGCAGTGGCCCGACAGTTGTGTGGAGCGTTTCAGAAAAGAGAGTCCTGCACTTACACAACATTTTGATAAAGAAGAGATTATCATAGGTTCATTGGATGCTCACCTCTACTTTATCAACTTCCAAACCGGCGACTCGTCGCGGCGCAGTTTCTATGTGGGCAACACCATCAAAGGGACGCCATCGCTCGACCCGCAGCTCAATGGCAACCTCTATGTCGGGCACGGCATTCCTTGCGGTCATCCCTTTGGCGCACTGACCTTCAACCTGTTCACCCACCAGCAGACACAAATGTTCGGGCGGGATGTTCGAGCCTGGCGGCAGTGGCACGCCTACGACTCCTCCCCTATACGAGTCGGACAGTTTCTGTTTCGTTTAGGCGAGAACGGAACTGTATATAAGTACCTTTGCACCGGTGACACTTTGAAATTACATTCCACGCTACGTTATCATGCCAAAGGGCGCGGCACCGCCGGCATCGAATCTTCGATGTCAGTGTACCTCAACTACGGCTATTTCTCCGACAATCACGGCAATGTTATCTGCATCAACCTCAATAACTTGCAACCCGTATGGCACTACTTCAACCACGACGATAGCGACGGAACGCCGGTCATTGAAATCGAAGACGGCATCCCCTATCTGTACACAAGTTGCGAGATTGACAAGCAGCAGGTGGGCAACGGCTATCTGACCAAGTTGAATGCGCTGAATGGCGAGGAAGTGTGGTCGGCAGCGGTAGAGGGTTGCAAAACCACCTACAATGGCAAGCATTTCGACGGCGGTTTCTACGCCACGCCGTTGTTAGGACAAGGGAACTGTAAACATTTGATATTCGCCAATTTCGTTCGCAACACTCCTCCCATGTCAGGCGACTTCATGGCCTTCAACAAGCAAACGGGCGAAGTGGTGTATCGCATTCCGCTCAGATACTACGCATGGTCATCGCCTGTAGCATTCTACAACGAGAATAACGAGATGTACATCTTCACGGGCGACACCACCGGATACATCTATCTCATTGACGGTGAGACAGGAAAAATTCTGTTCAAAAAATGGGTGGGCAATAATTTCGAGTCATCAGCCGTTATTATTGATAACCATATCGTAGTGGGATCGCGCGGACAGGAGATTTATAAGTTTACTGTGGGAGAAAGTTGAGAATTGAGAATTGATAACTGAAAACTGAAAACTGAAAACTGAAAATTGAGAGTTAAAAGTTAAGAATTTTAAATACAAAGTTATGAGAAAAATATTCTTTTCGTTATTGTCAGCATTGTTATTAATGGCTGGCGTGCAGGCGCAGACCACCACCAACGCCACGGTGGAAAAAGCCACGGTTTATCTCTACGGCGCCACCCTCACACAGACCGCCACCGCCACGCTCAAGAGCGGTAGTCAGGAGGTTACCATCACAGGATTGAGTCCATTCATTGAAATCAGCAGTCTGAAAGTCACCGCCAACGGCGTGCTCATCTCCTCTACCGAGTTCTCCACCGACTACCTCACCCCGGCCAAAGACAACGCCCGCATCAACCGGATGAAAGACTCGTTGAAGTACTACGAGAAAAAACACACGGAGGTGGTGAACGACCTTGACATCAATGAACATCTCCTAAAAATGCTCAAAGACGGCACGCTCCACAACATGCAACAGACAGAGCATACCGTATCGGTGGCAGACATCAACGCCAACATGGAATTGTACAAATCAAAGGCAGATGCTTTACTGAAGAAGATCGATGAGTGCGACAGCAAAATCAAGGAGCTGAACCAGACCATTCAGCGTCTGAACCAGCAGATTGCGCAAGACGAGACTTCCGGCAAACAACAAAACGGCGTGCTTCACCTGTCGGTGAGCGTGCCCAAGGACATCACCACCAAATTC
>CAMJAO010000300.1 GCA_946403615.1 uncultured Prevotellaceae bacterium | reverse complement strand
ATCTGCCATGCGATTTGGGGTTATAGACCGCAGTCACAAAATCGCCCATGGCAGCTGCGCGGATACGTCGTTCGATGGTCTCCCACGGAGTCATCAAGTCACTGAGTGAGATGATGCACAAGTCATGACCGATGGGCGCGCCAATGACAGATGCGGCCTTTTGAAAGGCGGAGATACCTGGCAACACCTCGACTTCGACATCCGTACCCCTGAGGCGGCTCATCTCACAGACCAGCGGCGCCATGCCATAGATGCCGGCATCACCCGACGAGATGACCACCACTGTGCGGCCCTCTTCAGCCAGCGCAAACGCCTGTTCGGCACGTTCCTGTTCGCGTTTCATGCCAGTATCTACACAATCGCAGTCGGGGCGTAAATAGGGTGCGACAAACTGGAAATAGTATTTATAACCGACGACGGCATCTGCTTGACCGAGGGCTTTCACCACGGCTGAAGTCATATCTTCCGGAGAACCGGGACCGATGCCCGCTACAATGATTTTTTTCATGATGATGGGAGTTGAAGGGTTGTATGGGAGAAATGGGAACTATGGGTATTTACGGGAAAGATGGTAATAGAGTATATAGGGAGTATGAGACGGCTGCGGCAATGAGGACCATGAACACCTCAGTGAGGCGGTTAACGCGTACAGCGACAGTCATGTCGGCAGTGGTGAGGGGACGGTCGTGACTACCGATATAGGGTTTTTCTATTACCTCGCCGAAATAGGTGTGCGTGCCGCCAAACTGACAATCGAGAATGCCCGCTAGAGCTGCCTCAGGGTATCCGCTGTTAGGACTGGCATGGTTGCGTCCGTATTTGGCGACGAATGACAGAAGCGACCACTTGCCCGATACAATGATCATGAGCAGCGCCGTAAGACGGGCAGGAATATAGTTGGCCACGTCATCGATATGCGCCGCCAAACAGCCAAAATCTCTGTACCGCTCCGTGCGGTAACCTATCATGGAGTCGAGCGTGTTCACCATCTTATATGCCATCATGCCAGGAGTTCCGAGCAACGCAAACCAAAAGAGCGGAGCAATGACACCGTCGCTGAGGTTTTCCGCCAAAGTCTCCAATGCCGCGGTTCGTACATCCTGTGCTGAGAGTTGAGAAGTATCCCGACCCACGATGCGCGCCACTTGAGTGCGTCCCTCCTCCAGAGAACGGTCAACGGCACGGAACACCTCACGCACTTCCCGGATGAGAGTCGTTCCTGCCAGGCAATAGAATATCAGCACAGCATCGAGCGGCAAGAGCCACCAAGGAGAGAGGTATGCCAACATCAGACGACGTATGCCCCACACCACGAAAAAAACCAACAAAATGAGCACAACAGCCATCAAGCCCCCTTTGAGGACACGACGCGAGCCTCGATTGAGCCGATGCTCACCATAGGCAATCATCTTTCCGAAACCCACGACGGGATGCGGAAGACAGGGAGGGTCGCCGAATATGAGGTCGCTCACCCACCCTATTGCCAGTGCTATGATATTAATCATCTGTCAGAATCTGATAAAAACGCTCCATGTCAACATGTTTGCGTACATGGTCGGCCAACAAATTGTATTGTTCCTCCTTAAATGCCGCGTAATCGAACGGCAGGTCTGCCTCTGCCAGTTTATCGGCAAAAGGCAGCAACAGGCGGTCAACAAAAGCGGGATTGTCGAGAATACCATGGATATATGTGCCCATACACTTCTCGTCAACGACATAACCATCAGGGCGGCCGTCATCGAGCGTCACCAATGGTGACGGTTTCTCGCCTTCAACGGGACGGGTCGCCCCCATATGAATCTCGTAGCCATGCATGGAGCCGTCGAACGTGACTTGCCGTGTCACTTTTTCGCCCGACATGGTGGTAGTGACCGGCAACAAACCTAGCCCCGGCAAACGGTCGATATCGCCCTCCACATGGTCGGGGTCGCACACCTCACAGCCCATCATCTGATAGCCTCCACAGATACCCATAACCGTAGCACCCTCGCGCCGGGCACGGAGAATGGCTTGCGCCACGCCATTACGCCGCAACTCATAGAGGTCGTCGATCGTCGATTTGCTGCCTGGAAGTATGATGATGTCGGCCTGACGTATATCGTCGGTGTTGTTGGTAAAGAATAGATGTACACGCGGGTCGCGCTCCAAAGCATTGAAATCGGTGAAATTGGATAGGTGCTTGAGCATGATGACCGCCACATTGACCTTTCCCCGTGACAGTTGCATGGATTTTTGCGCCAAGGCCACACTGTCTTCCTCCTCGATATAGATGTCCTTGTAATAAGGCACCACGCCGAGGACAGGGACGTGGCAGAGATCCTCCATCATCCTCCTTCCTTCGTCGAACAGTCTCATGTCGCCACGAAACTTGTTGATGATGATGCCTTTGATGAGTCGCCGGTCTTCGGGCTTCTGCAAAGCGATACTGCCATAGACCGATGCGAAGACGCCGCCTCTGTCGATGTCGCCGACAAGGATGACGTCGGCTTTGGCATATCGGGCCATGGGCATGTTGACGATGTCCCTGTCCCTGAGGTTGATTTCCGAGATGCTTCCTGCTCCCTCCATGACGACAGGATTGTATCTGGCAGCCAGACGGTCGAAAGCCTGACACACCTCTTTCCGGAAGTCGATGCCGGAATTTCCCCTTCGCCAAAAGTCATACGCGTCTTTGTTGCCGACGGG
>CAMJAO010000299.1 GCA_946403615.1 uncultured Prevotellaceae bacterium | reverse complement strand
CCTCTCCGACTCTATCAGGGAGCCCCGAATGACACCCCCTAGGGGAGTCTTTGCTACTCCCCTTTTCAGCATAACGAACTGATGTCCTTATGTCTAAACAGACATTTCCTTTTGTCAAAAACAGATATTCCTATGCCTAAACTAAAACTGTTATTTCTTGCCTGTATGCTATGCGTGAGCTCCGTGGCTAAGAACGTGAACAAAACCTATAGTGTCAGTTCGCCTGACGGAAGACTCGTTGTCACCGTAGAGACGGGCGACCAACTGCGCTGGAGTGTCAACCACGACGGCACACAAGTGCTCACCCCCTCGGCCATCGGGCTGACAGTGAACGACGGCAAGAAAGAATGGTCGTTCGGTACTGACATGCGTGTGACCGAAGCCATCAACGACAACCATCGGTCGCAGTTTGACACGCCATTCTATAAAAAAGCCAAGGTCGATGACAATTACAACCGGCTCGTCGTTTACGACAAGAAATACGGCGTGGAGTTCCGCGCCTACAACGACGGTGCAGCCTACCGATTCATCGTCACCTCGGGCAAGATGATTGGCGTGAAGAACGAGACGTCGGAATGGAACTTCGCCGGCGACTACAAAGCCTTTATCCCCTATGTGAACGACAACCGCGGCGGCGAGCGTTACTGTTTCTCGTTTGAGTCGCTCTACGACGAACAGGCGCTCAGCGACATGTTTGCCGACTCGCTCGCCATCACTCCGCTGGCAGTCTGTCTGCCCGGCGGCAAGAAGGCAGTGGTGATGGATGCCGGCGTGGAGAACTATCCCGGCATGATGCTGTTCAAGGGCAAAGGCAACGGGCTGAAGGCTGATTTCGCCCCCGTGCCCGAGGAGGTGGAGTACGGCGGATTCAATATGCTCAACGTGATGCCCGTGAGGCGCGCCCCCTTTATCGCCCAGATAGACAACCGCAAGCCAAGGATGTTGCCTTGGCGCGCCGTGGTGGTGAGTGAGCGCGACGCCGACCTGCTCAACAATGACATGGCTGTGCGACTGGCTCCCGAGTGCCGGCTGAAAGACACGTCGTGGATTCGCCCGGGCAAGGTGGCTTGGGACTGGTGGAACAACCTCAACCTGACGGGCGTGGATTTCGTCACAGGCATGAACACCCCCACCTACAAATACTACATCGACTTCGCTGCCTCCAACCGCTTGGAATACATCATCATCGACGAGGGATGGAGCACGGAGGAGTCGCTCACTGAGAACCTGAGCCCCGACATCGACCTGAAACAACTCATAGAATACGGGCGCGAGCGTGGCGTGGGCATCATACTATGGGCCAGTTGGCGCAACTGCCAAAACAATATCGATGCTGTGTTCGCTCATTACGCCGAGATGGGTATCAAGGGCTTCAAGGTGGATTTCTTCGACCGCGACGACCAGTCGATTATCCAGGGTGCATACATGTTGGCAGAGAGCGCCGCCAAGCATCATCTGCTCTTAGATTTGCACGGATTCAAGCCCTTCGGCATTCAGCGCGCCTATCCCAACATCGTCAATTTCGAGGGTGTGAAGGGATTGGAGAACAACAAATGGGAACCCCGCACGGCCGAGGGTCCGATGCACGATTTCCCCCGCTACGACGTGACGGCTCCCTATCTGCGTATGCTCTGCGGACCGATGGACTACACACCGGGAGCGATGTCGAACGCCACGCGCGACTGTTATTTCGGCAACAATGACCACCCGATGAGCCAGGGCACACGCGCCCACCAGATTGCCATGTACACCATGTACGAGGCACCGCTGCAGATGTTGGCCGACAGTCCGTCGAAATACATGCGCGAACAAGAGTGCACTGACTTCATCGCGCAGATACCCACCACATTTGACGAGACCGTAGCCCTCGACGGCGAGATAGGCGAATACGCTGTGGTGGCCCGTCGCAAGGGCAGCACCTGGTATGTGGCTGCCATGACCAACTGGACCGCGCGTGACATCACCATCGACTTCAGTTTCCTGTCATCAGGCACACATCGTGCCACCATCATCGCCGACGGCATCAATGCCGCCAAAGAGGGCACCGACTACAAACGGTCAGTCGCCGACATCACCTCTGCCGACCGCCTGAACGTTCATCTCGCCCCTGGTGGCGGCTGGAGTTGTGTGGTGAAGTAAAAGCCCCTTCCGACCATCTGAAAGGGAGAGCACGATTGTGATTGTTTCTATACTTGTCTCGGATTCAAAATCCTGATACTCAATGCGGCCGGATTGCAAATCCGCCCGAACTGGCCTTCGGAAAGAAATTGGAATAATTATTATAATTATAAGCATTTCTTTCTGAGGGCCAATTCTTTTTCAAGACACAAATATTCAATCATCTATCAAAAAACGCTTCGCTTCTAAAAAAGGAAGATAAGAAAGAAAAAGACGTAAACGTCTCTCAAAAAGGAAGAAAAAAGGCGTTACTTGGATGCAGCCCTAAGACATACGACCGAACCTCCACGTTTTTTCCTGCTGCAAGCGTTTTTGCGTCCCATTCACGACAGTTTTGATTCCTTTTTCTCAAGCGAAGCGGTTTTTAATCATATTTACACGCGGTCTTTTCGGAAAGAAATATCTAACAAACAAAAAAGATATTTGAACGATTTGAATCGATTTGATAAATTTCTCGCCGGAGGCGACTTTACTGGAGTGCCCTGCGGGCAGAACCAACGGTCGCTGGCCGAAGGGAAAAGCAAATCA
>CAMJAO010000298.1 GCA_946403615.1 uncultured Prevotellaceae bacterium | reverse complement strand
ACGCCACGCAACGATGAACCCGTATCGGTGGTGAAATAGGGTTGTCCGGTACCTGCTGAGAAGATGCAGACACGACCAGCCTCCATGTTCTCGATAGCCTTCCACTTCGAATAGAACTCGCCGATAGGCTCCATGCGGATGGCGGTGAGCACCTTGTTGGGCACTCCTTCGACGGTGAGTGCAGATGACAGCGCCAAGGAATTGATTACTGTAGCCAACATACCCATCTGGTCGCCCTTCACGCGGTCGAAGCCCTGTGTGGCTCCGCTTAGTCCGCGGAAGATATTGCCACCGCCGATGACGATACCGATTTGCACGCCCATGTCGTACACTTCTTTAATCTGTTGTGCATACTCTGCCAAATGCTCCGGATCGATGCCGTAGCCTTTCTTACCCATGAGGCTCTCGCCACTGAGTTTCAATAAGATTTTTTTAAAACGTGCCATATTATTATGTTTTGAGATGATTCTTTGAGAAGCTAAGGAAGTTAAGGACAATAGTAATTTATTGGAGGTGGAGACTTTTTACCTCACCGAATGCATATAAGCGGTCTTTACCTGTGTCATCGCGCAGATGGAGATGACCGTCGTGTGTCACACCGAAAATTTCTGCCCGGAATGCCTCCTTGGCATCTTTGTAGGGCCAGAACCCTTGACGGTGGTACAATGCCTCGTGGTAAGCCTTGCGGAACGGTTCCTGTTCACCATCGTACAACCGTTGGAGATAGTCCTGCAAATGATTGATGATGGCATGCAGCAACGTCTCACGGTCTACCTCATGTCCGATTATCTGACACAACGCGACAGGGTTTGGCGCATCGCTGCAGAACACCTGCTGATTGACGTTCAGCCCCACTCCGAAAATACACCGACGAAAGCCATGCGAAGATACGGATGTCTCGATGAGCGTACCGCTGATTTTCCGGTCTTGCCAGTAAATATCATTGGGCCATTTCAGGGTGATGCCGTCGGTATAGGCGTCGAGCGTCTTTTTCAAAGCCAATGCCCCAACCTCAGAGAGGATAAACTGGTCGGCCACTGCCACATTCACCGGATGGATAAGCACACTGAACAACAAGTTCTTTGCCCGCTCACTCTCCCATGAGTGTGTACCCTGTCCACGGCCCGCGGTCTGGAAATCCGTGGTCACCACCACCATGTCAGCCTTCGTGTCATCATGAAAATCACGCAGGAAACGGTTGGTGGAGTCTGTCTCGGACAGGTGGATGAATCGGGTTTTCATAGTGTAGCGGGAAAAAGAGTGAAGACATGAATTGTCAATAGCAAACTGAGCCACTAAATTGACGGCGGTTGAAAAGCATTCTCAAAATGCTCGATATGCACATCGTTGTCGTTAGTGCCCACCACGGTGATGATGTCGAACCGGATGTTTTTGTTCACTTCATACCTCCTCAGATAAGCATTGGCTGCAAGTGTCAGCGAGTGGCGTTTATTCCAGTCCACAGCCTGTTCGGGTTGGGCAAACACCGTATCGCGGCGGGTCTTCACCTCAACGAAGACAAGCGTATTCTCATCGGGAGTCGTTGCCACGATGTCCAAATCGCGGTGTCCGCTCTTCCAATCCAAGTGTAGGATAAAGTACCCTTTGACAGTGAGATACGCAGCAGCCTTACGCTCGCCCCATTTTCCCAGTTCATTATGTGCCGCCATGGTGCTCCAAATATTTTATGCAAATGTACGATTTAGCGAGGGAAAAACCAAATTTTGGAGCAGCGAAAGCAGAAAATGCTTGCATAATTCTGCTGAGTCGTGACAAAATTGGGGTGAAGACCAAATTAATTTGAGATTTTATCTTTCCCACTACGTGGCCGATGACCGTTGGTTCCGAGTGTGAGTACATTCAACGAGGTAAAATGTACGAATAAACGAGGAGAAAAATAATGATAGAGGGAGAGGGCTCACCCTCTACTGTGTCTTTGTTTGGCTATTACATAGATGATGACAGGTGCTCCGAAAAGAGGTGTGGTGGCATTCAATGGAATGACACCGGAATCGCCTGGGAGCACACAGATGATGTTGCAGATAAGAGCAACGACCGCACCTGTAAGTATGGTGGCAGGCATAAGCACCTGATGATTGTCGGTGACGAGCAACATTCTGGCAATGTGGGGAACAGCCAATCCGATGAACGCGACCGGACCGCAAAATGCGGTGGTAATGGCCGTCAGCAGACCGGTCAGGAAGAGCAGGTAATTTCTCACCCTTCGTGTGTTGATGCCCAGATTCTCGGCATATTTGTCGCCGAGCAGCATGGCATTGAGAGGTTTAATGAGCATGAGCGAGAGTCCGAGCGCTATCAGAGTGACGAGTGCAAAAACGGGCATTTGTTGCATGGTAACCCCGCCGAAATTGCCCAAGCCCCATATCATATAACTCTGCACTCCCTGTTCAGTCGCGAAGAAATTGAGCAGGGAGATGGCCGCAGAAGCCATATAACCAATCATGATGCCCACGATGAGCAACATGACGTTGTTTTTGACCACAGTGGCAAGCAGCAGAATGACAGCCATGACCAACATGGCTCCTGCGAAAGCCGCCACCAAGACAGCGACGAAGCCTGTAAGCGAATAGTCACCAAGGGTGATGCTGCCTCCCAGCAACAACATGACAAGAGCCACGCCAAGCGACGCACCGCTATTGATGCCGAAGATGCTTGGTCCGGCTAATGGGTTTCGGAACGCCGTTTGGAGCATAAGTCCGCTCATGGCAAGCGACGCACCGCTTAAGATGGCGGTAAGAGCCTGTGGCAGACGGCTTTTCAACACGATATACGCCCATGACGGTTTT
>CAMJAO010000297.1 GCA_946403615.1 uncultured Prevotellaceae bacterium | reverse complement strand
GAGACCACCAGCCGGCGGGTGATCGCCGGGCTGTGCCTACTGGAGGCTGCAAGTTCGCGTAAACCGTCGTCTGAGGGATGCCCGCCCGAATTTCATTACGACGGAGGGTAGAACGCTTGAGCCGCGGGGTGACTCACGGCCTAGATAAATGACACGCACGCCTTTGAAAATCAAAGACGGACAGAACCCGGCTTATAGGGCCACTGCTTTTTTCTTAATTATGACTTATTCTTCTACAACCGTTTCTGCATCGGTCGGGTGGGTCTCATGATATTGCAACACCGCGTCACAATAGCGCGCGGCACCACATGATGCGCGTTTCTTGTCATTATGCAATTGTATGGCCTTCTCTATCAATAGATAGACTGTGCAGGCGACAATTCCACCGGCCACACCTATCAGCAAACGCAACTTGGTGTCGAATGTGAACATGGCCATGATGGCAACGGGAATCACAAAAATAACACCCAAGCGGGTCAAACGCTTCTTTTCCGTCTCCATCGTCACCTCTTCGATGACCCGGCTGTCGAAAAGAAAATCGTCCAACTCTTCGTCGTCTATTCCATATTCTTCTTTCTTAGGAAAATCAGGCTGTTCCTGAAATGCCTTAATGCTGGATTGAATGGTTGATACCGTTTCGTCAGTAATTGGAAATGTCATCTTATTGTTTTTTAATAATATTTATTTGCAAAGGTAATGATTTATTCGTAATTTTGCCACGATTTACACCAAATTGTGACTTTTGATATGGAATTACCCGATTTTATGTCATATTCCAATAAATTCTCATCTAAAGGATTTGTTGACAAAATTTCAAGAATAGCAAAAAGAGCAGGGGCTAAATTGGTCTTTGCTGCGCTCGTTTTATATTATTCTTTACATAGCAAGAAAGTGTCTGTCAAAGACAAGGCGATTATCATCGGGGCGTTGGGCTATCTCATCAGCCCTCTCGATGCAATCCCCGATGCCATACCTATCGTAGGATTGGGCGATGACATGGCGGTCTTGGCTTTTGTATTGAAAAAAGTGTGGGATCAAATCACTGATGAGGCAAAAGACAAAGCAAAAGAAAAACTCGCCAAATGGTTTGATGAAGATGAGATGGAGGAGATAAATGAACTCCTTGCATCTAAAAATGCTGAGGCTTAATACTTTTATTTCCAAAATAAACAATAATCCGCGAGATGTAAGTCCCGCGGATTATTATGATGTCCTATAAGGATGTTTATACGATACCCTGAGCCATCATGGCTTTCGCTACTTTCAGGAATCCGGCGATGTTAGCACCCTTCACATAGTTGATGTAACCATCGGCCTCGGTTCCGTATTTCACACAGTTAGCGTGAATGTCGTTCATGATGTCATGCAGTTTCTGGTCCACTTCTTCGCGGCTCCAGCGCAGACGCTCTGAGTTCTGGCTCATTTCCAGACCAGAAACAGACACACCACCGGCATTGGCTGCCTTACCCGGTGAGTACAGGATCTTAGCATCCTGGAACACCTTGATAGCCTCAGGAGTAGTCGGCATGTTAGCACCTTCGCTCACAGCAATCACGCCATTGGCGACAAGAGCCTTTGCTGCTTCCTCGTTAATTTCATTCTGTGTGGCTGAAGGCAGAGCAATATCGGCTTTCTCAAACCAGGGCTTTTTGCCTTCCACATATTTAACACCATATTGCTCGGCATATTCCTTGATACGTCCACGCTCCACGTTCTTCAGTTCCATGATGTAGTCCAGTTTCTCGCGGTCAATGCCGTCCGGATCGTAGATGTATCCGTCAGAGTCAGACATGGTCACGACTTTGCCGCCCAGTTCGATACATTTCTCTACTGTGTACTGAGCAACATTACCTGCGCCTGATACCAGAATAGTCTTACCCTTGATGGTTTCGCCACGGGTGGCAAGCATATTGCAGAGGAAATATACATTACCGTAACCTGTAGCCTCAGGGCGAATCAGCGAACCGCCAAACTCCAGACCTTTACCGGTCAGCACACCGTTCCACTGATGGGTCAGTTTTTTGTACATACCAAACATATAAGCTACCTCGCGGCCACCAACACCGATATCACCAGCGGGCACGTCCTCGTCGGGACCGATATGACGGTACAGTTCAGATATGAATGCCTGGCAGAAGCGCATCACCTCATTGCTCGATTTGCCGCGCGGTGAGAAATCGCTACCACCTTTTGCTCCACCCATGGGAAGGGTTGTCAGGGAGTTCTTGAAGGTCTGCTCGAAAGCAAGGAACTTCAGGATAGACAGGTTCACAGAAGCATGGAAACGGATACCACCTTTGTACGGGCCAATAGCATTGTTGTGCTGGATACGGTAACCCATGTTGGTCTGTACGTTACCTTTGTCATCAGTCCAAGTTACACGGAATTGCACCAGACGGTCTGGAATGCAGAGACGCTCGATGAGGTTTGCACGGTCGAACTCGGGGTGTTTGTTGTACTCCTCTTCGATAGTTCCTAATACCTGACTGACGGCCTGAATGTACTCCGGCTCGTTGGGGAATCTCTGTTTCAGATTCTCAATAACATTTGCTGCATTCATAATCTTTTTACTTTATTAATGAATAATTATAAATTATCTTTTTACCTATGAATTCTCGTTTTCGGTTGCAAAATTACACTATTTTTGTAAATTTACAAACTTTTTGAAAGAAAAATTCAAAAAATAATAGAAAAAAGTAACTTAATTGTTGAATTCGCTTGATTTATATCAATTGGCGGATAAACATGATGCCTGTATAATTATTTATCATTATTGTGCAACAAAAAAACAGAGGTGGGTCTGTAAAA
>CAMJAO010000296.1 GCA_946403615.1 uncultured Prevotellaceae bacterium | reverse complement strand
TTTGCTTCAGGCGACCCGCTATTCTTCGGCTTTGCTAATACGATTCGTCAACGTGAGCCGGCAGCGGAAATCTCAGTCTATCCCGTTTTCAACTCGCTGCAACTTCTCGCACACCGGTTGCTCATGCCTTATCACGATATGCACGTTGTGTCGCTCACGGGGCGTCCTTGGCCTGAGTTCGATAAGGCGTTGATTCTGCGTACTCCCAAAATCGGCATTCTCACCGACCGTCAACACACTCCGCAGGTCATCGCACATAGAATGCTGGAATACGGCTACCGTGGTTACCGGATGTCGGTAGGCGAACACCTTGGTAGTCCCGAACAAGAGCGTGTGCAGACATTGACTCTCGATGAGGCGGACAGGATGACTTTTCAGCAGCCCAACTGTCTCATTCTGCAATTGACTGATGCTGAGAAAATACCGCCTTCAACATACGGTATTCCTGACAGCGACTTTGAACTGCTCAACGGCCGTGAGCGCATGATTACGAAAATGCCCATTCGACTGCTATCCCTTCAGGCCATGCAGTTGCAACGGCGTTCTGTCATGTGGGATATCGGTTTCTGTACGGGTAGCATCTCTATCGAGGCGCGGCGTCTGTTCCCCCGTCTGCACATCGAGGCGTTTGAGATACGTGAAGAGGGGCGTCGGCTCATGGACATCAACTCCCGCCGTTTCGGCACACCAGGCATCAATGTGCATATCGGCGATTTCCTCTGCGAAGATATCAGCGTCCTGCCTGCGCCTGATGCGGTGTTTATCGGAGGACATGGTGGCCTGCTGGCGGAAATCATGGTAAAAGTTCATGCCGTCATGCCTTCTGGCGGTTGCATCGTAATGAATAGTGTCACACCGCTAAGCAAACAAATGTTTTGTGACACCTGTCACCGTCTTGGCCTTCAACTGCAACTATCTACACGCATCGCCCTCAATGATTATAACCCCATAGAAATATTAACTGCCACGAAATCATGAAAATAGCAATTATACCTGTTGGCGAAGCCGCACTGACCATAGCCGCCGTCATAGAAAAAGAGACTG
Source organism: uncultured Prevotellaceae bacterium (assembly GCA_946403615.1). Lineage (GTDB taxonomy): Bacteria > Bacteroidota > Bacteroidia > Bacteroidales > Bacteroidaceae > Prevotella. Next base: position 1,773 of record CAMJAO010000296.1, on the reverse strand, counting down.
GCGGACAACGCATCACACGCAATCAAGTGGGCGAGTGTTGGTCCGGTTTCGATGCTTTTGTTTTCATTGGCGCGTTGGGCATCTGTGTGCGCACCATAGCACCTTTTATTCAAGACAAACATACTGACCCGGCGGTGGTCTGCATTGATACAACTGGTCGCTATGTCATATCTGTGCTCTCTGGTCATGTAGGCGGTGCCAATGATTTGTCGAAGCGTCTGGCGGCTGCTCTCGGTGTGGCTCCCGTCATCACGACACAAAGTGACAACAACGGTTTGTGGCCGCTTGATACACTCGGCCAACAAAATGATTGGGTTACCGTCACCAATGACAACATGAATGCCGTCATTACCGCTTTCGTCAACCGGCATCCGACAGCCTTGCTGATTGACTGTCATGATGAGGGTGCGGAGATGATGTTGCGTACAAAACCTGCTCACGTTACTGTTGTCAACAATACAAAAGAGGTGACGGCAGAATCGTTCAAATTGTTGATTGTCGTCTCGCCGTTCGTCCATGAAAAACCCGCAGGTGTGATGACTCTGCAATATGTGCCGAAAGTAGCGTCGCTCGGCGTCGGATTGGCGCATCAGGCTGTTCCAGATGGCATAGGTGATGCGATAACCCGTCAGATGGTTGACCACGGATTGATGAAAGAGAGTATCCGTGAGGTTGCAACAATAGATATCAAACGCGATGAGCCTTTTATACGTGAATTGCAATCTAAAGGGTTGACTGTCAGACTTTTTGCTGCTGAGCAATTGGCTGGGGTGAAAGTGCCCAATCCAAGCGATGTGGTGTCAAAACATGTTGGCACGGCAAGTGTCTGCGAGGCGGCGGCTATCCTTGCCACAGATGGCGGACGGCTGCTCATGCCCAAAATTAAAGGTGCGACATTCACCGCTGCGGTGGCTGTTCCTGAGCGTTATCTGCCAACAAATGGCGGCCATATTGAAATCGTGGGGGCAGGTCCCGGCAATCCTGAATTGGTCTCTGTCAGGGGCAGGCGGATGCTCGAACAGGCCGATCTCATCCTCTATGCGGGCAGTCTTGTGCCACGCGAACTTACCCTTTGTGCCAAACCTGGTGCGGTGGTGCGCTCGTCGGCGTCGATGAATCTCGAGGAGCAATGTGCTCTGATGAAGGAATTCTACGATCGCGGAGCGCAAATCGTCCGGCTCCATACGGGCGACCCCTGTATCTTTGGTGCCATTCAGGAGCAGATGGCTTTTTTCGATGCCCACAACATGTCGTATCACATCACGCCGGGTATCTCCTCTTTCCTCGCTGCTGCCGCTGAACTGCGTTCGCAGTTTACCATTCCGGAGCGGTGTCAGACTATCATCCTTACCCGTGGTGAGGGGCGCACGCCCATGCCTGAACGCGAGAAACTCCATCTCTTGGCGCGAAGTCAAAGCACGATGTGTATCTTTCTCAGTGCGGCCATCGTCGATGATGTGCAACGCGAACTCTTACAGGAGTATCCAGAAGACACGCCCGTGGCGGCTTGTTATCACCTCACATGGCCCGACCAACGCATCTACCGTGGCGTGTTGAGTGATCTTGCCAAAATCATCCATGACAATCATCTCACCCTCACCACCATGATTGTCGTGGGTGAATCTATCGACAACCGACAGGGCCTCTCAGAACTCTATTCCAAACATTTCTCACATCTTTTCAGAAAGGGTAACGGAGATTAACTGTATTGAATAATGATGTAACACAACCCTCCCCTCGGGGAGGGACAGGGAGGGGGCTTATATGATTCTC
>CAMJAO010000295.1 GCA_946403615.1 uncultured Prevotellaceae bacterium | reverse complement strand
AACGAATCACGCAATTCTTGCGTTGACTGCGCAAAAGCACTCAACGCAAGAATGAAAACAAGTGATATGGAAAAGAATCGTTTCTTCATAAAGACTATTGACGGTTTATCCATTCCACCACCCATTGACCAACCTCTTTGGTTCCATATTGAGGATAACCATCAGCCTGAATCTCAGGTGTACGGACATAGGCATCCAAACTAGCGTCGACCGCCTTTCTTACCAACGCGCCCTCTTCCTTGAGGTTGAAATGCTCAAGCAACATAGCAACAGAAAGAATCTGCGCCAGAGGATTGGCGATATTCTTGCCTGTAGCCTGCGGCCACGAACCATGCACAGGTTCGAAAACAGGGGTGAACTCACCAGTAGAAGCCGATGGCAATAAGCCCATCGACCCGGAGATGCAACTTGCCTCATCGGTCAAGATGTCACCGAAAGTGTTTTCCGTGACAATAACATCAAAGAATGTGGGTTCGACAATCATACGCATCGAAGCATTGTCAACAAACATATAATCGACATTGACATCAGGGTATGACGTTTCCATTTCTTTGGCTATCTGCCGCCATAAACGGCTTGACGCCAACACATTGGCCTTATCAACTACTGTGAGATGATGTTTCCGCTTACGGGCATATTCAAATCCCACTTTCAATATGCGCTCCACTTCGGGACGACTGTAGTAGTTGGTATCATACGCTTTGTCGTTGTCCTGATACTTCTCGCCGAAATACATGCCACCCGTCAGTTCGCGGATGCAGATGAAATCAGCACCTCGCACCAGTTCTTCACGCAACGGACTTTTGTGTATCAGGCAATCAAACGTCTGGATAGGACGTATGTTTGCAAATAAGCCTAATTTTTTGCGCATGGCAAGCAGTCCTTGCTCGGGACGAACCTTAGAATTAGGATCATTATCATATTTCGGGTCACCTACAGCCGCGAAGAGCACCGCATCCGACTTCATACAGGTCTGAAATGTCTCCTCAGGGAAGGGGTCACCACACAGGTCAATGGCATATGCCCCGCAGGGAGCCTCCTGATATGTCACCTCATGTTGAAATTTTTTGGCAATGGCATCAAGCACTGCGACGCCCTGACACATGATTTCCGGACCGATACCGTCGCCGGAAAGAACGGCAATTTTTAATTTCATAGTTATTGATTGTAAGAGTTATTGGCTATTAGTTGTTCTTCAAACACATTGAGCATTTTCATCGTGGCTTTGATAGCAGCCTCTGTCTGGTCGGCATCAAGTGCTCTTGTGCGGATAATTTTATCACCGTTTCTCCACGTGATGACCGTCTGCACCAACGCATCCGTCCTACCACCAGGAGGAATAGAGACTGAGTAATTGTCGAGTATGGGGAACGTACGGTCCAGATATTTCCTGTATATCTTCCTCAGTGCTTTAACGAAAGCGTCGTACTGACCGTCACCGGTAGAATCGGCTTCATAACGTTGTCCGTTGATTTCCACTTTAACGTTAGCCAGCGGTTTCAGTCCATATGCCGAACTGACCAGATAACTGATAAGTTTCACACGTTCTGCTGGCACAGCATGTTTCAACACGTCGCTGATAATGAAGGGTAAATCATCCTGTGTGACAATTTCTTTCCTGTCGCCCAGTTCCGTAATCCGTTGCGTCACCTTCTTGCTCTGTTCGGGAGTCAGGACGACACCCAGTTCTTTGAGGTTTCTCTCGATATTGGCCTTACCGCTGTTTTTTCCAAGTGCATATTCGCGCTTACGTCCGAAACGCTCGGGCACGAGTTCATTGCAATAGAGATTCGCCTTGTTGTCACCGTCAGCATGGATGCCCGCCACCTGTGTGAACACATTCTCTCCGACAATGGGTGTATTAGGAGATACGGGTATGCCGCTATATCCTTCGACCAGACGACTGATGGCATTGAGTTGGTCCTCGCGGATATTCGTCTTGGCATGGAACAAGTCTTTCATGATGACCTGCACACTGGCTAGAGGGGCATTGCCGCAACGTTCACCCAATCCGTTGACCGTGACATGCAGTCCTTTTGCGCCGCTCAACACCGCCGCCAACGAATTTGACACTGCAAGGTCGTAATCATTATGACCGTGAAAATCGAAGTGAACGTCAGGATAGCGTTTCAGCATCTTGCGGAAATACTCAATTACCTGCAAAGGATTCATAATACCCAGCGTGTCGGGCAACATAAAACGCTTCACTGGCAACAGAGTCAACGCATCCATCAACTGATAGACATACTCTGGAGAATCCTTCATGCCATTGCTCCAATCTTCGAGATAGACATTCACGTTCACCCCTTGTTCATTTGCATATCTGATGGTGTCGACAACATCAGAGATATGTTCATCAGGTGTTTTTTTCAACTGTTGTGTGCAATGTCTTAATGAACCTTTCGAAAGCAGGTTGATGTTTTTGCAACCTTTTTCAAGAATCCAGTCCACCGATTTTTTCCCATCCACGAATCCGAGTACCTCGACCTTGTCCAACGCATTAATTTTCCGCGCATAGCGGCAAATCATCTTCACGGCGTCGCCCTCCCCTTCAGAAATACATGCTGATGCCACCTCAATTCGGTCTATATTGACATCCTCGAGCAACATACGGGCAATCATGAGTTTCTCATGCGGCAAGAATGACACGCCGCTGGTCTGTTCTCCGTCGCGCAGAGTACAGTCCATGATTTCTACATAGGGCTTCTCTATCATTTGTTGTGTCGCTCCCATTCTATAATCTTGTCACGATGTTGAACCAGATAATCAATATCATCCAGTCCAGCCATGAGACATTGTTTCTTGTAAGCGTTGATTTCAAAGTG
>CAMJAO010000294.1 GCA_946403615.1 uncultured Prevotellaceae bacterium | reverse complement strand
GAACTTCCGCGGACAGCTATAGGTGATGCGCAATGATGCCTTGGGCGTGGGCTGTGGCAGAGCGAAATGAGTGGTGTGGCGCCCACGGCGCAGCGGCATCACCGGTTGTGCACGACTGGTTCGGCCTGTGCCAGGCAACGATGCGATGTATTGTTCAACATACTGACGCATGACAGCCTCGTCGAAGTTGCCAACGAATGTGAAAGTATAATCACGGGCATTAGCCAAGCGTTCGCGCTGAATCTGGAGCATGCGGTTGTAATCGGCTTTTTCGAATGTTTCCGCCTTCGGGAGTCTGCTCAGAGGATAATTGTTCGTCAGAGTTGATTGCAATGAATCGGCGAACACCATCTGCGGGTTGAGCGAGAGGTTTTTGAATTGCTGTTCCATGAATCCCTTTCCCTGGTCATACGCAGGCTGGTCGGCCTTGATGGCAGTGAACTGGAGATAGAGGAGTTGCATCATTGTCTCGAGGTCATCGGGAGTAGAAGATGCAGTAACCGTCTGTTCGGTCACATCCATAGAGAATTCGACATCCACCTGTTTGCCTGCGAGCACTTTGGTCAGTTCATTTGAAGAGAAGTTGCCTGATCCAGCCGTTGCGATACCCATAGAGAGGATTTTGAGGTTGTCATAATCCTGTTTTCCATAGAGAGCCATACCACCGGGAGCAAAAGCCTGCATGACAATCTCATTGTCTTTAAAGTCAGTCTTTTTGAGGATAACTTTCGCACCATTTGAGAGCAACAGTTCTTTGTAACCAAACTGTTTATTCTCAGTCTCCTTGGCTATTTTTCCCTTATTAGGAAGCTTAGCCATCAGCGGCTCGGTAATAACATTGTCCTTATAAGCCTCAAGTTTCTCGGCGCGTATACCTGCGATGGCGCTCTTCACCTCTTCCACAGTGGGGAGTTTCACTTCGTCGGCCTCGCGGAGGAATCCGGCAACTACGAGATTGGTGTCAGAGGAGGAAATAAATTCCTTAGCCAATTCGTTGATAACATCATAAGACAAGGCAGGCACAATCTGGTTGGTGAGATTATACTGGTCTTCGATAGAAGGAATCGGCTCATTCTCAAGGAAATTCTCTATATATTGATCAGCATAGATTTCAGTTTTGGTCTTAGCACGGTTATCGTAAAGCTTCTTCAGCTCACTCAGATAAGACTCTTTAGCACGTTCATACTCAGTCGGTGTGAATCCGAACTGCTGCGCACGCGACAATTCACGCATGATCTGACGAACAGCCTCAACATCCTGATTCACTTTCGGGATCATAACGGTCATGAAAGATTCTTTCGCCTTAGTGCTCAAGAATTTACCATCCTGTGCCTGTGCTATGATGAATGCGCTCTCGGGCTGTTGTGCCACCTCTTGGAGACGCTGGTTCAGCATTTCTGCCACGACACTGCCACCGAAGTCATAAATCATTGACACCATGGTCGGTTTCAATTCCTCAGGTACCCCGTCATGTTTCATCATGATCAGATACTGGTTCTGCTGCATCTCCTTGTCGTGACCGAGGACGATGATAGCCTCGTTATTGTCGGGAATCTCCTCATTAGGAATTTTTGCTGCGTCGGCAGGTACAGTGACACCGTTCCACAGTTCCTTGATCTTAGCCTCCACTTTATCAACATCCACATCACCTACAACGATGATACCCTGGTTGTCGGGACGATACCATTTCTCATAGTAAGCACGGAGGGTCTGCGGAGTGAAGTTGTCGATAATCTCCATGAGGCCGATAGGCAGACGATGACCATATTTGCTGTCTTTGAGCAGTTCAGGCCAAGCCTTGTCTTGAATGCGCTGTGAGGGTCCGCTACCAAGACGCCACTCACCATGTACGACGCCGCGCTCTTTGTCAATCTCAGCGGGGTCGAGAGTCAGACCATTCGACCAGTCTTTCAGGATGAGCAGACATGAATCTACTGCAGATTGTCTGGTAGTGGGCACATTGTCGATGTTGTAAACGGTGCGGTCAATCGAGGTGTAAGCGTTGAGGTCGCGTCCGAATTGTACGCCAAGCGAGCGAGTGTACTCAATGACACCATTTCCAGGGAAATGCTCAGAACCGTTGAACGCCATGTGCTCGAGGAAGTGAGCCAGTCCGCGCTGGTCGTCATTCTCATTGATAGAACCCACTTTTTGAGCGATGTAGAAATTAGCCACATGCTCGGGGTTGTTGTTGTGACGGATGTAATACGTCAGACCATTGTCGAGTTGTCCGATACGCACTTCGGGATCGACAGGCATTTTAGGCATCTGCGGGTCCTGCGCCAAGATTGAGGTGCTGGCGAGAAGCAGACAAGCCGCTGCAAATAAATGTTTGATTTTCATAAGTTAGGGTTTATTAAATTGTTGTTAATGAATATCGGATTATCCTGTGGAATGGAGTTTTACTTCCAGTATTTTTCCACAGTGCTGATATCAATGCCGAGCATAGTAGCCTGGCGGATGAAATCAGGAAGTGTTCTTTCCATGAATTCTTTCCTTCTGACGGCAAGGATTTTTTCTTTGGCATTGGGTGTGACAAAATAGCCCAGTCCACGTTTGTTGTAGATGACCTCATCACGCGCAAGGGCATCATAGGCTTTAACAGCAGTATTTGTATTGACCTGTAAGAGAACGGCGTATTCACGGACGGAGGGTATGCGGTCATCGGCCGCATACTTCCCCGCCAGAATCTCGTCGCAGATACGGTCAGCCATTTGTATGTAGATGGCTTTATCGTTTGAGAACGTCATACGTTAAGCAGTTTATTGTGTATTACTTGTGTATTTTTAAATAGTCGGTATGCCCAATAGACGAAGGCAACAGTGGCCAACG
>CAMJAO010000293.1 GCA_946403615.1 uncultured Prevotellaceae bacterium | reverse complement strand
TCATAATCGCACATGGCATCGTGGACGGGCGCAAAGAAAGTGATACGTTTATCAAGAGCAGCCACAGCAAGTGAGAGGAACCCTCCCTGCGACGAACCCGTCACGCCCACATCATGTCCGTTCCACTCGGGCAGCGAGGCAATCATATCGACCGCCCTGACGGCACCAGTCACTACTCGGCGGTAATAGTTTTTCTCAGGTTGGTCAAGATTGCTTTCCCAATAACCGTTGAGCGCACCCTGATTCAGGTCTGTATATACACTTTGTTTCATCGTGACGGGAATGCCATGAACACCTATCTCGAGCGTAATAGCCCCCTGAGATGCAGTCCATACATCTCCGCTATAGGGGCGTACGCCAGCCCCTGGAACGCGAAGCAAAGCAGGATATTTACCTTCTTTCACGGGTACGCACAAAATGCCATAAATGCGGCTTCCAGGATGGTTGTTGACAAAACTCACCTCATACACATTCACATCCTTTGTACATCGGTCGGGCAACAGTTCACGATGAGGATCGAGGTCATTAGCGCGAGCCTCATCGAGCGCTTTTTTCCAAAACTGGTCGAAATCTGCCGGGCATTGTGTGGCTGGCAACAGTTTTTCTGGCGAAAAGGCCGCAGTACAAGCACCGGTATAATCCTTACCATCAATATGCGCCACAACGCGCAACCGATAAAATCCTGGCGTTTTCATCGCACCTGTCCATTTCATGGAACCGTCTTTTAAGACAACACCTTGTTTCTTTACGTCAGGATACATTTCCGGTCCAGCCTCGAAATCAATCGTAGCATTATCGATAAGAGTTCCGGAACGCAACACATTCACGACGAAATTAGCCTTTTCTCCGACCTGATAATTCCAGTCCTTATGGTCAGGGGTTACTGTAACGGTGATGTTGTTGCCCCGAATCTGTGCTGACGTTGGCAGGACTAGCACAAAGGTCAAGAGTGTAATGAGTACTTTTTTCATTTAGAATAGAAGTGTTAGAGAGTTAAGAAATTTCACATTAGATTATTGATTAGTCTATAGGGACACATATGCCCCTATAGACTAAAGTTATCATTTGAATGAAGGCACCTGGTCGCGTGTGATAGCGATGGGAGAACTCACCCACTCGTTGAGGAATTCTTCGGTATTGTATGGGCTATTGATATAAGGAGTGCCATTTGCATCCTGTCCGTACCAAGGCATAGCCCAACTCCACATGGCGCCGTCGGAAAGCATGTTTTTCCATCCGGGCATAGCGTCGCCCTCGCTGAAAGCAATGATTTTCTTTCCTTGAGTCATTGTGCGCAAAGCTTCAAATTGCAGACTGAGTGAAGCGTGGTAATCGGCGGTTTTGTCACCATGGTAATAGTCGCGTGATATGATATCCACATACTCATCGCCCGGATACCAATCGCTGTCATCGCCTGCCTCGGGATTATTCGGGTCTATGCCTTCAGCAGTCCATACCCACAGCACATTATTCACACCTTTTTCTTTGAATCTGTCATACATCATGCGCCAAAGTTTTCTGAACTGCACGGGACCGTCAGAACCCCACCAGAACCATGCCTTACCAGCGCCGCCATATTTACCGTAGTTGCCTCTTGCTTCATGGAGAGGTCTCCATAGCACGGGGATGCCTTTTTCCTGCAATTGCAGAAGATATCCCGCTATGATGTCGATATCGCGAATAGCGTGGGCATATTCCCATCGAGAAGTACGAGTGGCATTTTTAGCGGAAAAATCGGTCTGATCGGGATTGATGACATAACTATTATAGTCATTTTCCTTATCTTTCGAAGGAGGCACCTGCCAATGCCACATAATAGATGTGATACCACCATTATTTACCCAGTCCTCAACGACCTGAGTATTGGTATAGTCAATCCAGTTTGACGGATTGAGCGGTTTGCTGAAATGGAAGTGAATGAAGTCGAACGTATTGATGGCCGGATATTTTCCGGTAATCTGATACAACGCTTCGGCATTCTCTATATTCCAGTTTACATTTGCGATAACCGCCGTGAGCATCTTCTTTCCGAACTGCTCTTTGAGATACTGATATAGTTTCACCGTCTCGGGTGTAGCATCGGGGTTGACAGGTGCTTCTGCAATGTTGAAGAGCGTCGGGTCAAAGCCATTGACGAGCATGGTCGTGAACGAGAACTTATAATCGCTGGCGAAGTCATAGAGATCATCGCGCACAGTAGGTTTCATCACTTCGACCGTATAGGTAGTGTTACCTTTGAGTTCATAGGGGATAATGAGTTGATTACCTTCGGCTCTTACACCCTCATCATCGATGAAAGAACCATTGATGCGTATGGTGGCATGAGGTGGAACAAAGATGTTTTTGTCATAGGTAATGACAATCTGTTTCACCGTATCAACATCAGTCGCATCAGCGGCCGGAAATGTAGAAACGACTTGGGGAGCCTCTCCCGTAAATCGTGTCGGGTCATAACCGTAAGCCTGCCCCTTATCATCATCACCACAAGCGGCGAACAACATCACCGCCATGGCATAAAGCAATATATACTGTATTTTTTTCATGATTCAGCAATGTTTAATATTGTTTAGGCTCAATTCTGAATTGTCCCCAAGCATGGTCCACATTCCAGGGTGATTCACCATCAACGGGGTTGGGTTGCAACACCAGCTCAGTGTTTACCCACTGCTCTGATGTTGGCAGTGTGCTACCGGAAATCATCTCATTAAGAGGTATAGCCACTGTCATCCAGTGTCCATATGTGTTGGAGATTCCGAATTCGGAAATAGGATCGAACTGACGTCTTGGGTCACCGTTATTAATCGTGATGCTGTAACCACCATTGTGAGTGCCATAGAGCCCATTATCACCGTAAGAATAATATGGGAAATT
>CAMJAO010000292.1 GCA_946403615.1 uncultured Prevotellaceae bacterium | reverse complement strand
CCGGACAGGTGTTCTACTATTCCACGAAAACAGGTGAACAAGATGTTCCCCTGCATCACGGCGTGGCTGTTCATGGGGCAATGGATGTAGAAACGATGACAGGTTTCTGCCAAGAACATGATATCCGTCTGCTCATCGATGCGGCGCATCCTTTTGCCGCACAGTTGCACCAGACGGTGGCAAATGTGGCCGTCAATATGGGCATTCCCGCCATTCGGTTTGAACGTCTGTATCCTGACCGTGACTCCTCGCTCGTGTGGTGTGACGATTTCCAAGATGTTGTGAATCGCTTCTCTGAGCAGTCGTTGCTGGCTACTACTGGCGTGCAGACCATTTGTCTGTTGCGGCCGCTTGAGGCAAAAGGAGTCAAGATATGGTATCGTATTTTGCAGCGTGAGAGTAGCATTACTCTGGCCAAACGACAAGGTGCCGCTGACGACCAACTCTGTTTCTATCAGGAAGGCGAAGACGACACCGCGTTGTTCCGACTGTTGAGTCCTGAAGCGGTTATCATGAAAGAAAGTGGATTGTCGGGCGGATTTGTTGATAAAGTGAATGCTGCCAAACAACTGGGCATCAAGGTCTATGTCATTAAGCGCCCGTCGATTCCTGACGTCTTTCACACGGTCAATGGCGAACATGGATTGCGCAGGATGGTGGAGCGTCTGCTTCCCGATTTCTATCCCCTCCATAGCGGACTCACCACAGGCACTTATGCCACGGCTGCGGCTGTTGCACAAACGCGTCGTGTATTTCATGGTGAAATGCCATCCGAGGTGCCTGTCATTTTGCCAAATGGCGAGACCATCATGGTCGAGGTGGGTTATGGCGAGGGTTACGCTTTCGTGAAGAAAGTCAGCGGTGATGACCCCGATGTGACCGACGGCATAGAAATAAGGGCGAGCATACAGCCTGCAGACTATTTCTGCGTCAAGGGCGGCGAGGGCGTGGGTACCATCACTTTGCCCGGATTTGACTATCCTCCTGGCGAGGCGGCCATCAATCGGGTTCCACGCGAGATGTTGCGGCGAAATATCCAAGAAGAGGTCGAGGTGACCATTTCTGTGCCAGAAGGGCGTGATATTGCACGACGCACGTTCAACCCGCGTCTCGGTATTGTCGACGGCATCAGCATCGTCGGCGTTAGCGGCATCATCAAACCTTTCTCCGAGAATGCCTTCATCGACTCTATCCGCAAATGCATGGAGGTGGCTAAAGCCAGTGGTTCCGAGCGCGTTGTCATCAACAGCGGTGCAAAGAGCGAACGGTTTGTCAAGGCGCTCTATCCCGACCTTCCCATGCAGGCTTTTGTGGAATATGGTAATTACATCGGCGAGACCCTGAAAATCGCCGCAGAGTTGCAAATCACTTGTGTCACCCTCGGTGTGATGATGGGAAAAGCCGTCAAACTTGCCGCTGGACAACTAGATACCCATAGCCGTCGGGGGACGATGGACAAAGATTTCATCCGTTCCTTGCTCCTTGAGTCCGATTGTCTCGTCAATATCGACGCCATGACTCTCGCACGTGAACTGTGGACTCTTATACCATCTGAAACTCTCCCGCGTTTCTGCTCCACCGTCATCCGTCATTGTCTCACTCATTGCACTCCCCTGTATCCCAATGGCGACCTCACCATCCTCCTCATTGACGAAGATGGCAAGGTCTATGGCCTATAGTATATAGGGTTGATGTTTTAGCGTTCTAAAGTTTTAGTTTTCTAACGGTTTAGTATTCTCACAAAGTTTGAGAATAACCCGGCAAGTGTCCCCCTCCTTGGGAGAGGGTGCGGGGGAGGCTCCTACTCACTATCCCTTCTCCTCTTAAACAGCACGCTGGCGATAATTGGGGCACCCACCAGGGCTGTGACGCTGTTCACGGGCAACGCGCCTTCGAATCCAGGCATACGTGCTATCAGGTTGCACAGCAGAGCCAACACGCCGCCGGCCAACATCGTGGCGGGCATCAGAACGCGGTGGTCGCTCGTGCGGAACAAGGCTCGTGCCAAATGGGGAACAGCCAGACCGATGAACATAATCGGGCCGCAATAGGCGGTGACAATGGCCACCAATACACCGCTGCTGATAATGACCTGACGGCGCGCACGGCGGATGTTCAGGCCCAGATTGCTCGCATAGGTGTCGCCCAACAACAACAGATTCATCGTCTTCACCAACAACATACTCAGCGGCAATAGGATAAGCATCAACACGATAAACAGTACCATCTGACCGCCCGACACGCGTGCAAATGAACCTAATCCCCAAACCACATAGGCTTTAATGTCTTCTTCGGCGGAGAAGAATTTCAACACACCGATGACGGCATTGGCCAGATAACCAATCATCACACCGATAATCAGTAGCGTCACTTTACCTTTCACGTGCTCTGAAATCCACACGATGAGCGACAAAACGGCCAGCGCGCCCACAATGGCTGCGATGGAAATGGCTGCGTCGCCGATGAAACCCATACGACTCAAAGCCACGCCACCCAACGAACCAGACAGCAGCACCACGAACGCCACACCCAATGAGGCTCCGTTGGAGATGCCAAGCACCGACGGTCCCGCCAATGGATTGTGGAATACAGTCTGCATCTGCAGTCCGCTCACCGCCAATCCCATGCCTGCCATCAATGCGGTGCAGGCTTGTGGCACACGCGAACTGATGATGATGTTGCGCCAAATTTCCGAACCGCCGTCACCGCCTGTCAGAATGCTGACAATGCTCTTCATCGGGATATGTATCGTCCCGAGGAAGAGATTTAGTAGAAACAGCAGCAATATGGCTGCTATCAGCGATATCATCAATGGTAAGGTCCGCCGCATATCCTTAATTACTTATCTGCATATACAGTTTTGATAGAAGAC
>CAMJAO010000291.1 GCA_946403615.1 uncultured Prevotellaceae bacterium | reverse complement strand
TTGCACAGATTGACATTTGAACACAAAAATAAGATTTTTATGTCTTTTCTGGGCAATAATCATCCATGATATAAGTTAAAAAGTTAAATAATCATATAAAAGTTTATGTGTGGAATAGTTGGATACATCGGACAGCAAGAGGCCTACCCCATTTTGATAGAAGGCCTGAAAAGATTAGAATACCGCGGTTATGACTCTGCCGGCATAGCACTCATGAGCGACCAGCATGAGATGAATGTCTATAAGGAGAAGGGAAAAGTCTTGAACCTGGAGCAATTGGCATCGAGTCGTGACACGAACGGAACTTTGGGTATCGCCCATACCCGTTGGGCTACCCATGGTGAGCCCTCAGCGGCTAACGCCCACCCTCATGTGTCAGAGAGCGGTCGTTTGGCTTTGGTACACAACGGTATCATCGAGAATTATGCCTCTATAAAAGAATATTTGAAGCAAAAGGGATTTACCTTCAAAAGCAGCACAGACACTGAAGTGCTGGTGCAACTGATAGAGTTTGTTCAACAGCATTTTCATCTTGATCTGGGCATGGCCGTACTCTACGCTTTACGTCGCGTGGTGGGAGCATATGCCATCGCAGTGATAGACAAAGAACATCCTGAAGAACTGGTATGCGCCCGAAAGAGCAGTCCGTTGGTAATTGGTATAGGTGACGACTATCAGGAGTTTTTCATCGCCTCTGATGCCGTGCCCATTGTGGGATACACCAAACACATTGTTTATCTTGACGACGACGAAGTGGCTGTCATCAAGCGTGGCGAGCAAATTCAAGTGAAAAATCTCAACAACCCTCAAGATGCGGTAGAACATGAAGTGAAAGATGTGGACATAGACCTGAACAAATTGGAGAAAGGCGGCTATGCCCACTTCATGCTCAAAGAAATCTATGACCAACCACGTTGCATCTCCGATTGTATGCGTGGCAGATTATTACGGAATGAACACCGTATCACATTGAGCGCGATTGAGTTACACCGCAAAGAATTATTACAGGCTCAACGATTTATCATTGTTGCCTGTGGTACATCCTGGCATGCTGGCCTCATCGGCAAACAGATGATAGAACAATTCTGCAAGATACCTGTTGATGTGGAATATGCATCAGAGTTTCGCTATCGCGACCCAGTGATACAACCTGGTGACGTGGTTATCGCCATTTCTCAAAGTGGTGAGACTGCCGACACATTAGCGGCTTTTAATCTGGCAAAAGAAAAAGGTGCACTGTGTTTCGGAATTGTCAACTCCGTTGGTTCAAGCATTGCAAGAGCCTCTGATACAGGCATATACATCCATGTCGGCCCGGAGATAGGTGTTGCCTCAACGAAAGCCTTTACGGGTCAAGTTACAGTATTGACACTTTTTGCACTGGCCTTAGGTATGGTGAAAGGCACCATCACTCGTAAAGATTATGAGGAGCATATCGATGAACTATCACGCATTCCGGAGAAAATGGAAATCACACTTCGCCAGGATGAGAACATACAACACATAGCCCGAATCCTGACCTATGCCCGGAATGCGTTGTATATGGGCCGCGGATATAATTATCCCGTAGCAATGGAAGGAGCGCTGAAATTGAAAGAAATCAGCTACATCCACGCAGAAGGTTATCCCGCCGCAGAAATGAAGCATGGTCCAATCGCATTGGTAGATAAAGAGATGCCGGTGATATTCGTGGCCACACATCATCAGCTATACAAGAAGATTCTCAGCAATATCCAAGAAGTATGCGCCCGCAACGGCAGCATCATCGCCATTGTGACCGAAGGCGACGAGGCTGTGCGCCAACTGGCGGAATACACCATCGAGATACCCGCCACACTGGGTACTTTGGCACCGCTTTTGAGTGTCATCCCATTACAATTGATGGCATATCATGTGGCCGTCGCCAAGGGTTTGAATGTGGATCAGCCCAGAAATCTGGCCAAAAGTGTGACGGTGGAGTGATTTACGAGGAAATTGAAGAAGATAAAACGATAGAATAAAATAGTACATCCGCAGTCAAGACTGTTTTTGTCTCAGGCTGCGGATGTATTATTGGTAGATAAAGACAAATGTAATAAAACGGATTTATCTACGGTTGCGAAAAATCATTAATAGAGGGGAATGCTGATGTCGAAGGGAGACTCCAATTCTGAGAATGGAGGGTGATTGGCATCTTTCGGCGACAAGATGATTTTGTCGGCCGGTATACGCCAGTCAATGGCCAGTTCAGGGTCATCCCACGCAATGGCACCCTCACTTTCCGGATGATAGAAATTATCACATTTGTATTGGAACACGGCCTCCTCGGAGAGCACGCTAAAACCATGAGCGAACCCACGCGGGATAAAGAACTGCCGTTTGTTTTCAGCCGTCAGTTCACATGACACATATTTCCCATAAGTAGGCGAGCCCTTTCTGATATCAACAGCCACATCGAGCACAGCGCCTTTGATAACTCTTACCAGTTTGCTTTGTGCAAAGGGCCATTTCTGGTAATGAAGTCCTCTGATTACGCCATACTGTGACTTGCTCTCATTGTCTTGCACAAAAGAGATTTCCCTGATTTCCTTATCAAATACCCGTTTGGAATAGGACTCAAAGAAATACCCTCTGTCGTCATGGAAAATACGCGGTTCGATAATGAATACGCCTTCAATATCTGTTTTAATGATGTTCATGATTTAATGTTTTTGATACCATTCAAATAATCGTTTTACCCCCTCTTCTATCTCCACTTGGTGATGCCACCCCAGACGGTGCAGTTTCTCCACGTCAATGAGTTTTCTCGGTGTTCCGTCGGGTTTGGACACATCAAACTCGACAATGCCCTCGAATCCAACCGTTTTTGCCACAAGTTCAGAAAGTTCACGAATGGTCAA
>CAMJAO010000290.1 GCA_946403615.1 uncultured Prevotellaceae bacterium | reverse complement strand
TACGCCGAAGGCTACCCCGGCAAACGCTATTATGGCGGTTGCGGCGTGGTGGACCAAGTGGAAGACCTTGCCATCGAGCGTGTGAAAAAACTCTTCGACGCAGAGTATGCCAATGTGCAACCCCACTCTGGTGCCCAGGCAAACGCAGCCGTATTGTTGGCAGTTTTAAAACCCGGCGACACTTTCATGGGATTGAATCTGGCTCACGGAGGTCATCTCTCTCACGGTTCATTGGTAAACACCTCCGGTATCCTGTACAAGCCCGTTGGGTATAACCTGAACAAGGAAACCGGTCGTGTGGATTATGACGAAATGGAACAATTGGCACTTGAGCACCAGCCTAAACTGATTATCGGTGGCGGAAGCGCATACAGCCGTGAATGGGATTACAAGCGTATGCGCGAGATTGCCGACAAAGTGGGAGCCCTACTGATGATAGACATGGCTCACCCCGCCGGCCTTATCGCCGCAGGTCTGCTTGACAACCCTGTAAAATACGCCCATATCGTGACCTCAACAACCCATAAAACCCTTCGCGGTCCTCGCGGCGGTATCATCCTGATGGGTAAAGACTTTGAAAATCCATGGGGATTGAAAACACCGAAGGGAGCAGTGAAGATGATGAGCCAATTGCTCAACTCTGCAGTCTTCCCCGGACAGCAAGGTGGTCCTTTGGAGCATGTCATTGCAGCGAAGGCTGTCGCGTTTGGCGAGGCATTACAGCCTGAGTTCAAAGAGTGGGCCAAACAAGTCCAGAAGAACGCCAAGGTACTGGCCGACGAATTGGTAAAACGCGGTTTTACAATTGTGAGCGGTGGCACCGACAATCACTCCATGCTTGTGGACCTTCGTGACAAATACCCCGAACTGACTGGTAAGGTGGCAGAGAATGCTCTTGTCGCAGCAGACATCACGGTGAACAAGAACATGGTTCCGTTCGACACACGCAGCGCATTCCAAACCAGTGGTATCCGTTTGGGCACTCCTGCCATTACAACCCGCGGTGCAAAAGAAGACCTGATGGTTGTCATTGCCGCATTGATCGAGGAAGTGCTGAACGATCCCGAGAATGAAGAAGTAATTGCTTCAGTACGGAAGCGTGTGAATGAGACGATGAAAAATTATCCTCTATTCGCTTACTAATCTAAGTAAGACGTAAAAAGGATTTACTCAAAATCATCATTAAATATCTTATAAGAGTGACGGGCTGCCTGCCTGTCACTCTTTATTTATGTGTCAAAACCGTCCTAACTAATTTACTATAACACTGATAATCAACCGATTAACATTCTGATATATGTCAAGAACAGAATGGGTATTGCATTCTATTGAATCATGGTGTATCTTTGCACCTGAACCAATATTACAAATTCAGCATGAATGCGCATCACGGAATGACGGTGATTTGTCCTAAGCCACATATCTGATGATGCGCATTTGATTATTATGGTAGCGGTTGAATATGATACATAACAAAGGGCTAAACCGCGGTTTAGCCCTTTGAATTGGTTATCTAAGAATAGAATCAAAGATTGAGACTCTTCTTGATGGCCGCGATTTTCTCTTCAGCGGCAGCCATGCAACGCTCGTAGCATCCGGCACACTTGAAGGTAGGATCTTTGACCTCGGTGTAGAACTTGATCTTCGGCTCAGTACCAGAAGGACGCACACTTACCTTTGTACCATCCTCGCAGAACCACTGCAGCACATTGCTTGTATCGGGCATGTTGAGCTTTGTCACATTGCCTTGAGCATCACGTGCCTCAAGCGTCTTGTAATCTTTCCAAAGACAGATTTTCGAACCGCCAAGATCCGTCGGCGGGTTCTCACGGAAGTTGGTCATCATCTGTTTAATCTCGTCTGCACCAGTCTTACCTGGACGCACCACATTGATGGTCACCTCACGTGAGAAGCCATATTCAGCATAAATCTTCATGAGGAGATCGTAGAGTGTCATGCCATTGTCCTTAGCCCATGCTGCGATTTCGCAAATGAGACAGATAGATGCTGGTGAATCCTTATCGCGCACCTTGTCAAACGGCAGGAAGCCGAAACTCTCTTCACCACCGCCGATATACTTCTGTTTGCCTTCGCTGATACGGATCTCATTGGCAATCCACTTGAATCCCGTGTAGCAATCGCGGTACTCAACCCCATTTTTCTTAGCGATTTCAGCAATCAATTCGGTTGTCACAATGGTCTTGACGATAAATTCATTGCCTTTGAGTTGACCAAGTTTTTTCTTGTTGGCGATAATGTACCAGCAGAACATCATGCAGGTCTGGTTACCATTGAGGATTTCCCATTCACCTTTGGCATTACGGCAAACGATGGCAAGGCGGTCGGCATCAGGGTCACTGGCGATAACGAGGTCTGCATTGAGTCGTGTACCAAGTTTCATACCCAGTGTCATAGCCTCAGGATTCTCAGGATTGGGACTAACGACTGTTGGGAAATTACCGTCGATGACCATCTGCTCGGGCACCACATGAATATTTTGGAATCCCCATGAACGCAGCGCCTCAGGAATGATGACGCGACCAGTGCCGTGCATGGCAGAATATACGATGTTAAGGTCTTTATTACGTAAAATAACATCCTGGTCAACCATGGCCTCTTTAACTGCCTGTAAGTAATCCCAGTCCATTTCACCGCCAATAATCTCAATGAGTTCTTTGTTTCCCTCGAATTGCACGTCTTCGATTTTGACCTTATTGACCTCATCGATGATACCCTTGTCATGGGGAGCAAGCACCTGTGCTCCATCATCCCAATATGCCTTATAGCCATTATACTCTTTGGGGTTGTGAGAAGCGGTGACATTGACACCAGCCTGTGCTCCGAGGTGACGAATAGCAAATGATATTTCGGGTGTAGGTCTAAGGCTTTCGAAGAGATACACCTTGATACCGTTGGCAGAGAAGATGTCGGCAACACTCTCA
>CAMJAO010000289.1 GCA_946403615.1 uncultured Prevotellaceae bacterium | reverse complement strand
AGTCTCCACTTTTAGAGCAAGCGATGGAATAGACAGGTTTGTTCTCTATCGCCTGTGAACCCGGGAAGAGCACGACCTTGTTCTGACTGCGCTGGTACTGATACAAGCCGCTGTCGGTGCCGATGAGCACCTCGCCATTATATTCGCACAATGAGAAACACTGCACGTCCTTGAGTTGTACTTCCCATCCGAAACTCTTGAAATTGCCGTCGGCAGGGTTCATCACACACAAGCCGTTGACAGTGGCAATCCACAACATGCCGCGGCTGTCGAGCAAAAGCGCTTTGACCCAGTCGTTGCACAAGGATCCTTTTTTCGCATCCTTCTGATACATTGACCATTGTTGTGTCTTCCCTGTGGAAGTGTCAAACGAGCAGAGCCCTTTACCATAGTCGCATATATAGAGCACGCCCTCGCCATCGTCGGTCATGCAGTTGATGCCCCATCCGTTGACTTTCAACCGGGTTTCGGCCGCGCCTGTCACGGGATTGTAACTATATATCACATTTTCGCTGCCCACCCAGTAATGACCGTTTTTATCGCGGTAAATGCAGTTTGCGCCCGGCGGAGTATGAAGCGCCGGTGTGATTTTACCGTATTTGTCGAAATGATAAATACCGCTTTTCTGCACAGTACACCACACGCCACCGTCCTCAGCCGGGGCTACACTTGACACACCACTGCCGAGGATGTAGTTCTGGTCAGCGAATTTCCACGTGGAGAAGGCATCTTTTCCCTTGCTTAATTCGAATAGGCCCTTCTTGTAGCAACTGACCCACAGATTGTGGTCTTTATCTTCAAACAGGTGATTGACATTGGTGGACGTGATATCATATTTTCCGCCTTTGTTCTCCATCTGAATGAGGCGTTTCTCTCCTGCGGGAATAATGAAAACGCCCCTTCCTGAGGTGCCGACATAAATATTGCCCTCCTGGTCGATGAGCGCGCTTCGTATGGAGACCTCGCCTCCGAGCGCAGACATGTCATATTCAGCCTCTTCGAGCCGACCTGACGCATAGTCATATCGTAATATGCCAAAAGTGCAGACAGCGAGGAAACCGCGCGCATCAGTCTTCAGGAAACTGACTACCGGTCCGTGTTGTGACGCATAGTCTTTGAGCGAAGTAGGTTGAAGGCTGTTGACCTTGATTCTTGTGATGGTGTCGGTCTGATAGCCACGCCAGATGTTGTGTTGCGCATCTTCGAAAAGTACGCCCATGAAGTCATTTTCCTTTCGACGTGCCAATTGAGTCTCGTGGGTGACGACATCCTGCCCTTTTCGCACGGCATATAGACCGAAACCAGCCGTAGTAATGAGCACGTTGCCCTCTGAGTCCTCCATAAGATACTCCACCCTTCGTGCCGCCCCATCCGGGAAGGAATATCGCACAAAAGCATTTCTTTCGTAATCAAACCTGCACAGGCCCTTGGACGAACCTATCCACAAGCGATGATTGCTGTCCACAAGCAGACGCGTCACATCATTGTCCAACAAGGTGGTGGTATCGTTCTTGTCCGTGAAATAATGCGTGAAACGATATCCGTCGAATCGGTTAAGGCCATATAAGGTGGCCACCCAGATATATCCGTAACTGTCTTGGGTGATATAGTCAATCATGCTGCTGGACAATTTGTCAGCAGTATAGAAGATGCCATTGTCGGCCCGCACGGGGAAAGCAGTGACAATAAGGGCAAAGATGAGCAGCAGTTTTTTCATTTCGTATTCAATTATAGGAACGATAGTATCTATAGGGTCGAGACTCTATAGAGACTATCGTCATTTCATTGTTTTCGGGGTGATTCGTCACCGAAGAGATATGATTTTTTATATCCGCCACAATCGATGACGATTTTCTCAAAGACGATGGCGGGATCAAGAGGTTCGATACGCAAGGTATGGTCACCTGCTTTCGCACTGACAGTGATATCATTTTCTACCACACGTTTAGCGACGGTGGGATAATAAACACTGTAAATATTTTTGGGTTCCTCATTGAGATTCTCATTGAAATTGACGGTCACGGGAGCCTGGTCGTCAAGTGTGACACGATAACACAGTCCACCCTTGTTGAGGAAATCGAGCGTGGATTTAACAACGACTTTCACCTGTTTGATGTCAGAAGTGGTGTTGAAACGGTAAGTCAATGCCGCGCCTTCTACGGGTTTGGTGTATGGTTGGAGTGAAATACCGCTCAAAGTGCGCCCCAATCCGGGAATAACTGTCCATCGCGCCTCCTTGGCATCATCCTTGCTGTAAAAATGCTCAGCCTCGATAGCCACCATGCCATTACGTTCGGCAAACACATTGCCCTCGGTCTTTGCATCGAGGCGACGCACGCGAGGCATAATGTCACGCGGTCCGAAATCATCGTTCCACGAACGGTAGCCGATATGTTTCTGGGTCATCATGCCGTTCCATTTGCCATTGGCGAAATCGTGGTTATAAGCCGCGCAGAGCACAGAGTCGCGTTTGAAATACTCTGCCACCTTGTCGGCCCAGAAGTTCGCTTCAGGGTTGCCCTCACCATACAATTTCAGGTTCATGGCCTGCGCCTGATACATGCGATAGACATTGGCCATAGCCTGTATGGGGAAGAGAATGATTTGCTGGTAAGCATCGTGGTATTCGGGTTTGAGCGAAGTGTACTGTCTGAGGGCCTCCATCTCCAGACGGTCATAGTCGGCCACGACCTTTGCCCATTCACCCGTTTCCACGTTGTATGTGCGCGCGTCGAGCATCTCGGCCGTGCAACGTCCGCTGTATTTACAGCAGAGGTCGAGCAGACGCGCCGCCTCGTCGGCCTGATCTTCGCCGAACTGTTCCGCACAGAAATTGCGTGTATGGTCGGGAATGGTCTCCTGACCTTTCCAAGCCATGTCCATGAAGAGCTGGATGGGATATTCCATGGGTTTGAGGTCGCCCACATTGAGCACCCACAAGCGGTCGATGCCG
>CAMJAO010000288.1 GCA_946403615.1 uncultured Prevotellaceae bacterium | reverse complement strand
CTTCAGTGAGTGCTTTTTGCAGGTCACCGATATCCTCTACGTTGAAAAATGTTTTCATATTTCGAATGTTCAATGACGAATGTTGAATTGCTGTTTCGTTATGAAGAATGCTGAATGAGAAATGACGAATTGTGAATACTTTATTCTTACATTCTTTATCGGTCGAAACCGACCATCCGATATTCTTCATTCCACATTCCTAATTCCTTATCTGTCCCTCTCCCTCAATCAGCCATTTGTAGGTGCAAATCTCTTCCAAGGCCATCGGACCGCGTGGGCCGAGTTTTTGGGTCGAGATGCCGATTTCTGCGCCCAAACCGAATTGTGCTCCGTCGGTAAATGATGTGGGAACATTCCAATAGACACAGGCGGCATCGACATATTGTTGGAAGCGGCGAGCAGCCTCCTCATCCATGGTGATGATGGCTTCGCTGTGCCCGCTGCCGAAACAGTCGATATGTGCCAGAGCCTCGTCGATGGAACCTACGGTCTTCACGGCCATCTTATAATCCATAAACTCGGTGCCGAAACTGTCATTATCAGCATGCTCCAACAGGGGATATTTGCCATTGAGTGCTTCAAACGCCTCGTTGTCGGCATAGATAATGACGTCTTTCTCGGCCATAGGCTCGCAGAGTGCCGGCAAATCGTTGATGCGCTCACGGTGTATCAGCAGACAGTCAAGTGCGTTGCACACGCTCACACGACGTGTTTTTGCATTGTTGATGATGGCCTTGCCCATCTCCAGGTCACCGGCTTTGTCGAAATATGTGTTCACGACGCCGGCACCGGTCTCGATGACGGGCACACGGGCTGTGTCGCGCACAAAGTCGATGAGCTTCCGGCCGCCACGGGGGATACACAGGTCGATATAACCCACGGCATTGAGCATCTCGCCTGTGGCCTCATGTGTAGCGGGCAGCAAAGTAACTACATCGGGGTTGACACCATACTGCTCCAGCACTTCATGAATTACAGCCACCTCCTCACGGTTGGAACAATCGGCGTCTTTTCCACCTTTCAACACACAGGCGTTGCCGCTCTTGAAACAAAGTGAGAACACATCGAACGTCACGTTGGGACGAGCCTCATATATCATGCCGATGACTCCGAAAGGCACACTCACGCGGCACAGACGCAGACCGTTGGGCAATGTCTTCTGTTTTGTGACATGACCCAGAGGCGATGGCAATGACGCCACATTGCGCATGTCGGCGGCGATACCTTCCAATCGACTCTCGGTGAGTTGCAAACGGTCATACAAGGGGCTCTCCTTCGGCATCTTCGCCAAATCCAGGGCGTTGGCATGTATGATTCGGTCTTGGTTGTCTAAGATGGCTTGTGCTACGGATAGCAGTATATCATTGCGTTGTGTGTCGCTCAGCAGTGCGAGACTTTTGCTCGAACGCTTGGCTTTCTCAAAGGTTTCTTTCAGTTGCATGGGAGAAATTCTGTATGGGGGATGTTGTTTTCTTTTGTGATAAGGTCTATCAGGATATTGTCGCGCTCGCCATTGGCGATGATGACACGAATGCCTGCTTTTTGCACCTTCGAGGCCGTGGTGTATTTCGAATGCATGCCTCCGCGGCCGAAAGCGCTCTTCTCAGGACGGATGTATTCCGACAGGTCGCGACCGGGTGCCACTTCACGAATCAGTTCGGCGGAAGGATCATCAGGATGGGTGGTGAATATACCGTCGATATTGCTGAGCAGAATGAGCGTGTCGGCCTCCATCATTTGGGCGATAAGTCCAGACAACTCGTCATTGTCGGTAAACATCAATTCGGTGACACTCACCGTGTCGTTTTCGTTGATAATAGGCAGCACACCGTTTTCCAGCATCACGGTCATACAAGCGCGCTGGTTCTGATACTGCTCGCCGGGCTCGAAGTTCTCTTTCATAGTGAGCACCTGACCCACTGGTATGCCAAACTCGCGGAAGAGGTCATAATACAACCCGATGAGTTTCACCTGCCCTACAGCCGAGAACAACTGCCGTTGTTCTACGGAGTCGAGCGAATGGTCAATGCGCAGTTCACCGCGTCCCGACGCCATGGCACCCGAAGACACCAGCAGCACCTCATAGCCATGAGCACGCAGCCAGGCTATCTGGTCGGTTAGTGCCGATACGCGCGTCACGTCAAGTTTTCCGTCGCTGCGCGTCAGCACATTACTGCCCACTTTTATTACAATCCTGTTTTTCATTTCTTATCTCTTTCTCTAATTTCCACCCTTCTTATCTTGCCGCTGATGGTTTTGGGCAGTTCATCTACAAATTCCACGATACGGGGGTATTTGTAAGGGGCGGTCTCTTTCTTCACATGCTGTTGCAATTCTTTTACTAGGTCCTCTCCGGCTTTGTCTTTCCATTCCTTGCCCAGCACCACGGTGGCTTTGACCACCATGCCGCGGATGTCGTCGGGAACACCTGTGATGGCACATTCCACTACGGCGGGGTGGGTCATCAGCGCACTTTCCACCTCAAACGGCCCGATGCGATAACCTGATGATTTGATGACATCGTCGATACGGCCCTCAAACCAGTAATAGCCGTCCTCATCGCGCCAAGCCATGTCGCCCGTGTGATAGACACCGTCGTGCCATGCCTCTTGTGTCTTTTCCTCATCACGGTAATAACATTTGAACAGTCCGATAGGCTTCTTTTTGTCGGTGCGGATGACTATCTCGCCTTTTTCACCATCCTCGCAAGGGGTACCGTCGGCTTTCACCAGCCCGATTTCGTACTGGGCGTTGGGAATGCCCATTGAACCCGGTTTGGGCGTCATCCATGGGAAGGTGCCCAGTGTCATAGTCGTCTCGGTCTGTCCGAAGCCTTCCATCATCTGAATGCCGGTCTTCTCTTTGAACTTGTCAAACACGGCGGGGTTGAGCGCCTCGCCAGCGGTCGTGCAGTATTCCAAGGACGACAGGTCATAGTGCGACAGGTCTTCGCG
>CAMJAO010000287.1 GCA_946403615.1 uncultured Prevotellaceae bacterium | reverse complement strand
AATAGCTGGAATCTCCGGAATCTCCGGAACCTCCGTTTTTTGCAACTAATAACAAACTAATACCTCTCTTATGAAAAAACTGCTAACACTGTTGATGATGGCGGCTGCGACTGCCGTGTGGGCTGGTCCTGTGACCATTGAAACCAAGAACATGACTCTCTTGTTGAACGCTGACACAGGCAAACAACCTGAGTACGTGTATTTTGGTCCGCGCCTTGACAACTTTGATGCCGACCATGTGCAGCGCCATGCTGACGGACGCATGAACGCCTATCCCGCCTACGGCATGAACTGTCCCGCCGAGGCCGCCTTCGCCATGCGTCATGCCGACGGCAATATGTCGACCGACCTGGTCATAACAGGCGTGGAGCGGCTGAAAAACGACGGCAATACCATCACCAAGATTCATATGAAAGACAAGGTCTATCCCGTCAATGTCGATCTCTGCTACATGGAGTATAAAGACGTGGACATGATTGAGGCATGGACCGAAATCACCAACAATGAGAAATCGACCGTCACACTGACGCAGTTCGCCTCGGCCATGTTGCCCATTCGTCGCGGCGACGTTTGGCTGTCGCATTTCTACGGTTCGTGGGCCAATGAGGCGCAGTTGGTAGAAGAACCTTTACAGCCCGGTCAGACCATTATCAGAAACAAAGACGGTGTGCGCAATTCCCATACCGACCATGCCGAGGTGATGTTCTCGCTTGATGGTAAGGCCCGTGAGAATCAGGGCGATGTGATCGGTGCAGCGCTCTGCTACAGCGGTAATTACCGTCTGAAAATCGACACCGATGATACCGAATATCACTATTTCTATGCGGGCATCAACGAGGACAACTCGGAATATCATCTGAAGAAAGGCGAGAAGTTCATCACTCCCCATCTGGCACTGACTTACAGTCGCGAGGGACTTAGCGGCGCATCACGCAATTTCCACAAATGGGGCCGTAAATATAAACTGATGCATGGCAATGTGGAGCGTAAGATATTGCTCAACTCGTGGGAAGGTGTCTATTTTGATATTAATCAGGAGGGCATGGACCAGATGATGAGCGACATCGCTGACATGGGCGGTGAGTTGTTCGTGATGGACGACGGGTGGTTTGGCGTGAAATATCCGCGCAAAACCGATAATTCATCGCTCGGTGACTGGGAGATAGACCGCAATAAACTGCCCGAGGGTATCGACGGCTTGTTGCGTGACGCAAAGAAACATGGCATCAAGTTTGGCATCTGGATAGAGCCTGAGATGACCAACAGTGTGAGCGAACTCTATGAGAAGCATCCCGACTGGATTATCAAAGCCCCTGAACGCGATCCCGTGTTCGGACGTGGCGGCACACAATTGGTGCTCGACCTGGGCAATCCGAAGGTGCAGGACTTCGTCTTTGACGTGGTGGACCGCTTGATGAAGCAATATCCCGAGATTGACTACATCAAATGGGATGCCAATATGGCCATCATGAACCATGGCAGCCAATACTTGCCCATGGCTGATCAGAGCCACCTCTATATAGAGTATCACCGTGGGTTTGAAAAGGTGTGTAAGCGCATCCGCGACAAATATCCAGCCCTGACCATTCAGGCTTGTGCCAGTGGTGGCGGACGTGCCAACTGGGGTGTGTTGCCGTGGTTTGACGAATTCTGGGTGAGCGACAACACCGACGCTTTGCAGCGTATCTACATGCAGTGGGGCACCTCGTATTTCTTCCCCGCTATTGCCATGGCATCGCATATCTCTGCCACTCCCAACCACACCGTATTCCGCACCACATCGCTGAAATACCGCATCGACGTGGCCATGAGCGGCCGTCTGGGCATGGAGATACAACCGAAGAACATGACTGATGAGGAGAAGACGCTCTGCCGCAACGCCATCGCTGAATATAAACAGATACGTCCAGTGGTGCAGTTTGGCGATATCTACCGCCTAGTCTCTCCTTATGACAAAAAAGGGTTGGCGTCGATGATGTACGTGAATGAGCAGAAAGACAAGGCCGTATTCTACTGGTGGAAGACTGAGTCGTTCCAAAACGAGCATCTGCCGCGTGTGAAGATGGCTGGTCTGGATGCGTCGCGCCGTTATAAGGTGCATGAGTTGAACCGCATCGACGTCCGTCCGCTCGATTGCGAGGGTCAGTCCTATAGTGGTGAATATCTCATGACCCGCGGATTGGAAATGCCCTACCGCAATGATGTGGAGTGGAACAAGAAAAATGACTGGTCGAGCCGCGTCTTGTTGCTAGAGGCGGAGTAGGAATGCTATCTGGATTTAGGAAAGAAATTGGAATATAAACCAATCATTCAGAAATATAAATTATTGTTTCTGTAATAATTATTCTAATTTCTTTCCTATAATTTATTTCTAAAATCATATTCCGTATTTCATAATTATTCACTACCTTTGCACCCGATTTCAGGAAATACGGAAAATATTAACTTTCATATTGCTTATTTATGTTTAAGAATTTCCATGGATATCACATGGTTGAGGCGTTGCATAATGCAAACCTTACCCGGTGGTTTCATCCCAATCACGTGATGAAAAAAGCCATTCAGGCTGTTTTTATCCTCCTGTTGACTCTTCTGGTGTGGAATTTGCCTGCTTCGGCTATCGGTATCGAAGGCTTGACAGTAGTGCAACAGCGCATCATGGCTATTTTTGTTTATGCGGCACTGATGTGGGTGTTCGAGGTGGTACCTGCTTGGGCCACATCCATTTCCATTATGGTGCTGTTGTTGATTTTCACGTCCGACAGTGGTTTGAAATTTCTGGTTAACCCCGAAGAGGTGGGCACGTTGCTCTCTCATAAAAGCATCATGGCATCTTTTGCCGACCCTGTCATCATGTTGTTTATCGGCGGATTCATCCTTGCCATCGCAGCCACGAAGACGGGACTTGACTCTCAGTTGGCGAAGGTGCTGATAAAACCCTTCGGCAGTAAGAGCAGCAGCGTGTTGC
>CAMJAO010000286.1 GCA_946403615.1 uncultured Prevotellaceae bacterium | reverse complement strand
AGACTTTCCGTACTGTCCAAAGATTTCTTGTTTTTTTGCCTTGTCTAAATACATGGTTTAATAATGATAAAATAATGGTTTTGCTAAATGCGGCTGCAAAGGTACAACTTTTTTGCGAATCTCAAAAATTTTTTCCAAAAATATTCATCATCTTTCGCTCTGCAAAAACTTTTTGAGGAGAAAAGGTGCCTCTTCTCCTCAAAATCCTTGACTGATTTTTCGCTTTGAATATCAATGGTTGTTATGTGATAGAACGGGCAAGCCACTCCCTCCCCGAGAAGGGATGGGGGCTCCTATTTCACTGCTAAACGGGCGGTAGGCAGTCCTTTGGCTGACACCGTCAATGTGGCCTTGCCTTTCTTGCCGTTGCTGCGGACTACGGCGAGTGCTCGCCCGTGCCAAGTGCGGTGGGTGCTGTCGAAATAGGGGTCGTTGTCCTTTATGTCTGCATTGCCGACTGCAAGGAGTGTGCCGTTGCCGCTGACGCTGAAGGTCAGGTCGGTGTCGGAGGCGGGAACGACGCGGCCCTGGGCATCGACCAACTCCACAGTGACGAATGTGAGTGGCTGTTTATCGGCCGACGTCCGTGCCTGTGGGGGTTCGGCTGTCAGACGGATGGCCACAGGGGCTCCGGCTGTCTGCAATTCCGTGCGCTCGTCGCCTGCTACTGCGCGTAAAGTGCCGGGCTGATAGGTCAGTTTGAAAGTGGTCTTCATCTCCTGGGTGGGTTGCTCTGCGATGAGTTGGTCATTCAGATAGAGGCTGACTTTCGGTTGTGTGGTGTAAACATCCACCTCGATGGGCTTGCCTTCCCATCCGGGCCATGTCCAACTCTCTTGCGTGGGCCATGTGCTCCACATCGAAGTCTTCACCTTACCGATGTAACCGTCGGGCTCACGCACGCCCATGCTGATGGTGCCGCCGTTCCAGAGCATGGAACGGTAGTAGCTGATGGGCTTGCGCATTCCCGTCAAATCCACATCGCCACAATACGCGGCATGCCATGGATAGAGCGGGCGCTCCCATGACTCGCCGGGCACGTCGCCCTCGTAGTAATACCGTCCGATGCCCGACTCGCCAATGTAGTCGAGGCCTGTCCATACAAAGTCGCCCAGAATGTAGGTGTGGGTTTTCGTCGTTTGGTAGTTGCGCCAAGCGTCGCGCGGATAACTCTCGGTCTGCATCATCACACGCTGCGGCACACGCTCATGGTCACTCTCGGCCTTGAATATCATGTAGTTGTATCCCATAATGTCATGCTCTGCGGCCAGTGGGTCATAGATGTCCCAATCGCGGTCCCAAGCGGCCATAGCCGATGTCACAGGCCTCTTTTGCGGGTCAAGGGCGCGGATGCGGCTGGCCAATTGGTGGGCGGTTTTCACCACCTCAATCTTTTTGCGCTCAATGACCTCATTGCCGGTGCTCCAACAGAAGATGCTGGGGTGCAGGCGGTCGCGTAGCACCATCGCGTCGATATCGCGCTGCCACCATTGGTCAAACAATATGGAATAGTCATAATCGTTCTCGTTTTTCTTCTCCCTCCAACCGTCAAATGACTCGTCGATGACCAGCAGTCCCAGTTCGTCGCACGCGCGGAGGAATGCCTCCGACGGCGGGTTGTGCGAGGTGCGCACGGCATTGAAACCGGCCTCTTTCATGAGCCGTGCTTTGCGGTACTCGGCGTCGTCGTAGGCGGCAGCACCCAGTATGCCGTTGTCATGATGCACACAGGCCCCGTTCAGTATCAGCGGTTTGCCGTTGAGCAGCAATCCTCCTTCTGCGCTGTATTCAATGGTGCGGATGCCGTAGGTCACGCTGATGCGGTCGCCCTCGGGGATGGAAAGCTCCGCCTCGTAGAGATACGGGTCATCGGGTGACCAGAGACGGGGCTGTGCCACCTCGATAGTACGCTGCAGGGGACGTGTGCTGCCGTCG
Source organism: uncultured Prevotellaceae bacterium (assembly GCA_946403615.1). Classification (GTDB taxonomy): domain Bacteria; phylum Bacteroidota; class Bacteroidia; order Bacteroidales; family Bacteroidaceae; genus Prevotella. The sequence continues at coordinate 1,095 of CAMJAO010000286.1, read as the reverse complement.
GCGCAAATGACTGTGGCCGTCAGTTCCACATGGTGTATGTCGGGTGTGCTCACTGCGATGCTCCAATCGTCGATGTAGGTCTTGTCGGTGGTCACGAGCCACACATTGCGGTAGATACCCGAACCGGAGTACCAACGGCAGTTAGGCTGCTGTGAGTTGTCCACGCTGACCACTATCTCGTTGTTGCCTGTTTTGACATAAGGCGTGGCATCCACCCAGAACGACGAATAGCCGTAGGGCCAGCCACCTGCCCGCTGTCCGTTGACATACACTTGCGAGTTCATATAGACGCCCTCGAAATAGAGGCGGATTTTCTTCCCTTCGTAGCCCTTGCCGAGTGTCAAAGTGCGGCGATACCAGCCCTTGCCGGTGGGCAGATATCCGCCACCGCCGCCAGCCGGTGTCTGGGCGTCAAAGCGGTGCAGGATGCTCCAGTCATGGGGCAGTGTCACGGCTTTCGCCTTCGTGAAGTCACTGTCGTTTTCTACAAACTGCCAATCTGTGTTCAACAGTTGCTTGCGTTCAATCGTCTCAGTCTTCGCTGCAAGGGCCTGGACCGTCATTAGCTGTGCTGTGGCCAGCAGCATCATCGTTAGTCGATAGATTTTCATAAACTTAAGTAAAAAATATGGTGCAAATTTACGAAATAATCAGACAATAATTCATATCTTTGCAAAGAAATACCTTTCCCTTATATCAAAAACGCATTTTCAGATGAAAAATACAACTATGAGTAAATATTTTATCACTTTGATGGCGGTCTGTTTCATGTTGGGCGCATGTGGACCGAAAAATAAAGAAACGAAAGAACCGGTTATGGATTTTAAGGACAACGTGAAAGCCGCTCTCACCGACAGCGGGCGTATTGACCTCAGCGCAATGCAATGGACCAGACAACCCAAAGCCTTTGAGGTGAAAGGCGACACTGTCGTCATCACCACTGCACCTCACACCGACCTCTGGCAGCGAACGTACTATCATTTCCAGAATGACAATGCCCCCGTGTTGCAGATGCAGACGCAAGAGAAATTCTTCAGTTTCGTGGTGAAGACCGACTTCACGCAGAGTCATCAGCGCTTTGACCAGTGCGGCATC
>CAMJAO010000285.1 GCA_946403615.1 uncultured Prevotellaceae bacterium | reverse complement strand
GTGGGAAAAAACGTGATGCACGTGCAGGTGTTCAAGAAAAACGACAAGCGCACCATCTACAACGTGGTCTATCGCGACGGCAAACACGGATACTATTTCATGAAACGGTTCAACGTGACCAGCCTGACCCGCGACAAGGAGTATGACTTGACGCAGGGCACTGCCGGTTCGCGCGTGCTTTATTTCACGGCCAACCCCAACGGCGAGGCGGAGGTCATCAAAGTGACGCTCGACCCCAATCCCAAACTCAAGAAGTTGTTCCTGGAGAAAGATTTCTCGGAAATCATCATCAAGGGACGCGCATCGAAAGGCAACCTACTGACCAAGAACCCCATACACCGCATCAGCCTCAAGAGTCACGGACACAGCACGCTGGGCGGAAGAAAGGTGTGGTTTGACCCCGATGTGAAACGCCTCAATTACGACGAGCACGGACAGTATCTGGGCGAGTTCAACGAGAGCGACGCCATCCTCGTGGTTTTGAACAACGGCGAGTTCTATCTCACCAACTTCGACACCAACAACCACTATGAGGACAATATACAGATTATCGAGAAATGGCAGCAAGACAAGGTGTGGAGCGCTGTGCTCTACGATGCCGACCAGCAGGGATATCCTTATGTGAAACGTTTCCTCATGGAGGCTACCAAACGCCATCAGAACTATCTGGGCGACAATCCCAACTCGCAACAGGTGCTGCTCACGGCCCAGGTTTACCCGCGGCTGCTCGTAACCTTTGGCGGGGCCGACGAAAGTCGTCCGCCGATGGAAATCGACGTGGAACAATTTATCGGCGTGAAGGGCTTCAAGGCAAAGGGTAAGCGTATCTCAACTTGGCAAATCGCCAAGATTGAGGAACTGGAGCCGACACGATTCCCAGAGGAGCAGGAAGACGGCGGAGAAGAAGACAATACCGACGACAACGAGGATCTGGACCCCGACGCAGGGAAAAGCCAACAACAGGTGATTGACGAGATTACCGGCCAACTGAGACTCAATCTGTTTGAAGAAGATGAATAGGCGACATCTCATCATGCTCATGCTCTGGGTGTGCGCAACTGCTGTCATGGCCCAAAGCGACACGCTCACATCGAAAAAAGAGACCGTCTCGGCCAATTATTTCGCTGTGGGCTATACTGATATGCTCGACACCTATCTCTCGCCCGAGAAATATAAAGGGGTGGAGTTGCGGTTCATCAACGAAATCACACGCATACGTCCCGGCAGCCGATGGACACGCCAAACCACCACACAGACGCTCATCAGCACGGGCAGCAGCCGCGGCGACGGCACCTCCATGGCACTGCAAGCCAATTACGGCTATGCTTGGCATTACAACTGGAATTTCATGGGCGGACGGCTCAATGTGAAGGCAGGCGGTATGATTGACGGCGCCATCGGAGTGTTGTATAACACGCAGAATCAAAACAACCCCGCACAGATGCGCCTCTTCGCCAATATCGGCCCGTCGGGCATCGCCGACTACCGCTTCCATCTGTGGCGGTTTCCCGCATCACTTCGTTATGAGGTGTTTGCTCCTCTGTGCGGTGTGATGTTCAGTCCCAATTACGGGCAGTCATATTACGAGATTTTCAACCGGGGCAACTACGACCACAATGTCGTGCCCACCACGTTTATCTGTGCGCCCTCATTACGCAACATGCTCACGCTCAACGTGACATGGGGCCGCAACACCTACTCTATCGGTTACCTGGGCGACATACAGCAGGCATCGGTCAACCACCTGAAGCAGCACATCTACTCGCACCTGCTGGTCATCGGGTTCGTACGCCATTTCAAAATCACAGACATCATCCCACGTTGAACACTGAACGTTGAACATCGAACATTATGAAAAGATTATCATTCTTCATTCTTCCGCTCATGGTATTCATGTTTGCCTCATGTATCGACGAGGAGGAATTAGCCGACAACCCCAAAGGCAATTTCGAGGCGCTGTGGAAAGCCTTCGACGAGCATTATTGCTTCTTTGAACAGAAGCGCATACAATACGGGGTGGATTGGAACGAGGTATACGCCCGCTATTCACACCAGTTTGACAGCCGCATGACCGACGAACAACAGTTTGAAGTGATGACACGCATGATAGGCGAACTGCGCGACGGACATGTCAACCTGACCACCGCTTTTGACTACGGTCGCAACTGGAGTTGGTATGAGGATTACCCCATCAACTTCAGCGAGAACATCCAGCGCAACTATCTCGGCACAGATTACCGCATCGCGTCAGGACTCTATTACCGGCGATTGGACGATAATGTGGGATATGTCTATTACGGCAGTTTCTCGAGCGATATCGGCTCAGGCAATCTCGATGAGGTGATGCTCCATCTTGCGTCTTGCAACGGGCTTATCCTCGACATACGCAATAACAGCGGAGGCCAACTGACCAACGCGGAGAAACTGGCGGCACGATTCACCAACGAAGAATTGCTGGTGGGTTATATGCAACATAAGAACGGTAAAGGGCACAACGATTTCTCCAAGATGGAGGAACAACGGCTGAAACCCGCCAAGGGCATGAGATGGCAGAAAAAAGTTGCCTTGCTGACCAACCGTTCGGTCTTCAGCGCCGCCAATGAGTTTGTAAAATACATGAAATGCTGCCCCAATGTCACGGTCATCGGCGATCATACCGGCGGGGGAGCCGGCATGCCTTTCAATAGCGAACTGCCCAACGGATGGACGGTCAGATTCTCCGCTTGTCCGATGTATGACCGCAACAAACAAAGCACCGAGGAAGGCATTGACCCCGACATTTTCGTCAACATGACCGCCGAAGACGAATCCCAAGGATTGGACACCACCATCGAGTATGCCAGAAAACTGTTAAGATAATTCTGCCTGCGCAGAAATTAAAGGGAAGTAAAAAGGACATTATTACTCCATTTGAGATTATCCTTTTTACTTCCCTTTATAGTGAATGCCGTGAGCGAGACCTCACTTGTTATCCCCTATTTTCCTTTCTTTTTGGTGGTTTTCTTGGCAGGGGTATCCTTTTTCTCGGGTGTCTCAGTCGGCACATAGATGACGTCGCCCTCGAGGCGA
>CAMJAO010000284.1 GCA_946403615.1 uncultured Prevotellaceae bacterium | reverse complement strand
AAAATAATCCAAACAATTGTATCAATATCAAGTTTTTTTAATATCTTTGCATTAAATAGATTGTCTCGGCGACGTCTGTAACAGTAAAGAAGATTAAAAAAAGAGCAGGTAACCGCTCTTCATTATGCCATTATTTGAACACACATTTTTATTTATGTTGAAAGATTTTAGAAAGTACGCCACAGGCCACATGGGCATCAACAGCATGGTGCTCGACGATGTCATGAATGCGCAAGCACAGTATCTTAATCCTTATATCCTCGAGGAGCGTCAGTTGAACGTCACACAGATGGACGTCTTCTCACGACTTATGATGGACCGCATCATCTTCCTCGGCACACCCATTGACGATTATACCGCTAACACACTTCAGGCGCAGTTGCTCTATCTCGACTCTGTTGACAGCGGGAAAGACATCTCCATCTACATCAACTCTCCCGGTGGCAGTGTCACCGCGGGTCTTGGTATTTACGACACGATGCAGTTCATCTCGTCCGACGTGGCCACCATTTGCACTGGTATGGCTGCGTCGATGGCGGCCGTACTGCTTGTGGCCGGCACCGAGGGCAAACGCTCCGCATTGCCCCACAGCCGTGTGATGATTCATCAGCCCCTTGGTGGTGTGCAGGGACAGGCTTCTGATATTGAGATTGAGGCGCGCGAGATCCAGAAATACAAGAAACTGCTTTATACCATCATCTCCGAACACTCACACACACCCTACGACAAGGTGTGGACCGACTCCGACCGCAACTACTGGATGGACGCCGAGGAGGCCAAGGAGTATGGTATGATAGACAATGTGTTGACGCGCAAAAAGTAGAATGAAGAAAAAGGTTTGTAACTTCTGTGGAAGAAGTGAATCTGAAGTACGACTGCTGATCACAGGCCTCAACGGATTTATCTGTGAGGACTGTGCACAGCAGGCATACAGCATCGTGAAGGTGCAGGGCCTGGCTGATGGGCAGCATGGCCGTGAGGAAGACCCGTCACCGCTTGACCTGAAGAAAGTACCCAAACCCAAAGAGATAAAAGATTATCTTGACCAATATGTCATCGGGCAGGACGAGGCCAAACGGTTCCTCTCCGTGGCTGTTTATAACCACTACAAGCGTTTGCAGCAGCCCGACGATGACGACGGCGTGGAGATTGAGAAGAGTAATATCATCATGGTGGGCAGCACAGGAACAGGAAAGACCCTGCTGGCGCGCACCATTGCCAAACTGTTGAAGGTGCCCTTTACCATCGTCGATGCCACCGTCTTCACCGAGGCGGGATATGTGGGCGAAGATGTTGAGAGCATCCTGTCGCGCCTGTTGCAAGTGGCCGATTACAATGTGCCGGCTGCTGAGCGCGGTATCGTCTTCATCGACGAGATTGACAAGATAGCACGCAAAAGCGACAATCCCTCCATCACCCGCGACGTGAGCGGCGAGGGCGTGCAGCAGGGATTGCTCAAACTGCTCGAGGGCACGATGGTCAATGTGCCGCCGCAGGGTGGGCGCAAACATCCCGACCAGGAGTATATCCATGTCAACACGCGCAATATACTTTTCATCTGTGGTGGGGCTTTCGACGGCATCGAGCGCAAGATAGCCCAGCGCCTTAACACCCATGTGGTGGGATACAACTCCGTGCAGAACGTAAGAAATATCGACAAGGGCGACATGATGAAATATATCTTGCCGCAAGACCTCAAGTCGTTCGGGCTCATTCCCGAAATCATCGGGCGTCTGCCTGTGCTCACTTATCTCAGCCCGCTCGACAGAGAGGCTCTGAGCAAAATACTTGTTGAACCGAAAAACTCCATCGTCAGACAATATCAGAAACTTTTTGAGATGGACGGTATCAAACTCACCTTCGACAAGGAGGCGCTTGAAGCCATCGTCGATAAGGCCATGGAGTATAAACTCGGAGCGCGCGGACTGCGTAGCATCGTCGAGAGCGTGATGATGGATGCCATGTTTGAAAAACCCTCGCAGCGCACTAAAAAATTCAATGTGACTGCAGAGTACGTCGAACAGCAACTCAGCAAGGCGCACCTCGCAAAACTCGACAACCGATGAGGTAATATACACGCCCCGGCCAAGAGAAGGAGAAAGAAGCAAAAGTGTATATCTCTATTTGCGTAGTGTTGTCCTTTAATTTCTTTCACTTTCTCTCCCCAAGGTAAATCTGACCATTTAGACACACCCCAATATGACAAAAGACCTGAATCTAACCCGAAAACTGAAGCAATATTTCGGCTTTGACAAGTTCAAAGGCGATCAAGAGGCTATTATCAAAAACGTACTGGCGGGTAACGACACCTTTGTGCTCATGCCCACAGGAGGAGGAAAGTCACTTTGCTACCAGTTGCCTTCACTCATCATGGAAGGCACGGCTATCGTCATATCTCCACTCATCGCACTGATGAAAAACCAAGTGGATGTCATCAATGGCATGAGTGAGGAAGAGGGAGTGGCCCATTACCTCAACTCTTCGCTCAATAAAGCGGCCATCGACCAGGTGAAAGCTGACATTGTGGAGGGAAAGACCAAACTGCTATATGTGGCGCCAGAGTCACTGAACAAAGATGACAACGTGGATTTCCTCAAAACGGTGAAGATATCGTTCTACGCTATCGATGAGGCCCACTGTATCTCGGAGTGGGGTCACGATTTCCGGCCCGAGTACCGCAACATACGTCCCACCATCCAACGCATCGGCAACGCGCCCGTCATCGCACTTACCGCCACGGCTACCGACAAGGTGCGCACCGACATCAAGAAGAGTCTAGGCATTGTCAATGCCATGGAGTTTAAGAGCTCGTTCAACCGCCCCAACCTCTATTACGAGGTGCGCCCGAAGACGCAGGACATTGACAAACAAATCATCCGTTTCATCAAACAGAACCCCGGAAAGAGCGGTATCATCTATTGCCTTTCCAGAAAGAAAGTGGAGGAACTGTCGGCCATCCTGTGTGCCAACGACATCAAGGCAGCGGCTTATCATGCGGGGCTCGACTCGCAGACGAGAAGCGACACTCAGGATGACTTCCTCATGGAGAAAATCGATGTCATCGTGGCCACCATTGCTTTCGGCATGGGCATC
>CAMJAO010000283.1 GCA_946403615.1 uncultured Prevotellaceae bacterium | reverse complement strand
TGAAGTTGGATCGAACAATCTAACCTAGTCTATTAATATATAAATAGGTGTCATATTACTCATAGAGTTGTTGCTATAGAGATGTGATTTGCAAAAATACTAAAAATGCGTAAAAAGACACTTTTTTCTATAGATAAAATTGTCCGTCTAACATATTTTTTCTACTTTTGCACAACAAAAGGTTTATCTAAGGATGAAACTCGTAATAATGACCCGCCCCACTTTTTTTGTGGAGGAAGACAAGATTCTCGATGCCCTTTTCAATGAGGGGTTAGACGATTTGCATCTTTACAAACCCGACTCTTCACCCGTCTATTTGGAAAGACTGTTGTCACTGTTGCCCGAAGATGAATATAAAAGGATGACAGTGCACAGTCATTATTATTTGAAAAACGAATTCAAACTGGGCGGCATCCACATAGATGACCCATTTGCCGAAAAGCCCGACGGATACAAAGGCAATATCACACGCACTTGCACCGATTTGTCGCAATTGAAAGCGATGAAGAAGAAAAGTAAATATGTGTTTTTGAAAAACATTTTTGACAGCGTGACAGACGAGTCAGAGACTGCCTCATTCAACCCGTTTGATTTGTCAGAGGCAGCACGCAAAGGACTTATAGATAAACATGTCTATGCGATGGGCGGAATGACCTTGGACCGTATTAAGACGGTGAAAGAAATGGGATTCGGCGGTGTAGTGATATGCGGTGATTTATGGAATCGCTTCGACATTCACAACGGCGCCGATTTCCGTCAAGTGCTGTCGTATTTCAACCAATTGCGTCAAGCAGTGAGATAAAGAAAAAAACGAACACTTTACATATACACAAACTAATACAAAAATGAGAGAGAAAAACTCTTTTATGGTTTTTTCTGGCACAGCCACCAAATATCTGGCAGAGAAAATCTGCCAAAGTTTAGGATGTCCTTTAGGCAAGATGCAAATCACCCATTTTTCTGATGGAGAATTTGCCGTATCGTATGAAGAGTCGATACGCGGCCGTGACATTTTCTTGGTTCAGAGCACCTTCCCCAACAGCGACAATCTGATGGAACTGCTGCTGATGATCGATGCCGCCAAGCGCGCCTCAGCCCGTTGTATTAATGCCGTGATACCCTATTTCGGTTGGGCTCGTCAGGACCGCAAAGACAAACCCCGTGTAAGCATCGGAGCCAAACTGGTGGCCGACTTGCTGATGGCTGCCGGCATCAACCGCTTAATCACGATGGATTTGCACGCTGACCAGATACAGGGATTCTTCAATGTGCCCGTTGATCACCTGTATGCATCTGGAGTGATATTGCCCTACATTCAGAGCCTGAACTTAGAGAACCTTTGCATAGCCTCACCCGATGTTGGTGGTTCGAAACGAGCCAATGCATACGCTAAATATCTGGGGTGTCCGTTGGTGCTCTGCAACAAGACCCGTGTACGCGCTAATGTTGTGGATAGCATCCAGATTATCGGCGACGTGAAAGACAAGAACGTGATAGTCATTGACGACATGGTTGATACTGCCGGTACCATTACTAAAGCTGCCGACGTGATGAAAGCAGCAGGTGCTAAGAGCGTTAGAGCATGTGCCTCGCACTGCGTAATGAGCGGTCCGGCAAGTGACCGTGTTCAGGATTCCGCATTAGAGGAAATCGTTTTTACCGACTCTATCCCCTACTCTCTCCGTTGTGCAAAGGTAAAGCAATTGTCTGTAGCAGACATGTTTGCTGAAACCATCCGCCGCGTGATTGACAATGAAAGTATCAGCGACCAATACCTGATTTGATGAGAAAAAGACGTTATCTATTTGCAATTTTGGGGTGTGTCATGCTGTTTTTTACAGCATGCCAGACCCCTCAACCTGCTGATAACTTCACGATAGAAGGGTCGGCAGAGGGACTTGCAGATGGTGACACTCTTTACCTGACCAATGACATCAACAGTGGCATCCCGTTTGACATGGTTGTAATCGAGGGGGGAAAATTCAATCTCTCTGGTCAAGCGGACATACCACAGATGTGCATGGTTTACAGCACGAAATTATCAGACTTACAAATTCCTTTTTTCTTAGAGCCAGGAAACATTCAACTACAATTGTCGGCCGATGGAGAGTCACGCGTTTCTGGCACACAAAACAACGAAGACTTACAAGCTATTAATGATTCTATACAGAAATATGATGACAGCGTGAGCAGTATCATCAACAATTTATACGAGAATTCGGCCACAAAAGAAGAACATGAAGATGCTGCCCGTCAGACTCGAGAAGAGGCTGAACGGCTTAATAATTATCTGATGCTGACAGCACAGCGGAACATTAACAACGAACTTGGGTTTTATATACTCACCCGTGAAGAAAGTGCATTGATGCCCGAAAAACGCCTGGAACTGATTCGACAGATGCCCGAAACATTCAAGAACCGTCCGGAGATCATCGAGATAGAAAAAGAATCGAACACCTCGACTGAAAGCCTGGCCACTCCAGAACAGATTCCCGACGCAATATTGACCTACCCTGATGAGCAGTCTACGACGTTGGTTGAAGAAGTAAGCAAGAACCGCATCACGGTAATTCACTTTTGGGCAAGTTGGTGTGCGCCCTATCTACGTGAATTGACTGAGATCAAACGTCTATACAGGCGTTATAGCGAGGTGGGTCTCGGAATGATCGGACTATCATTAGACAATGATGAACGCGCATGGAGAACTGCCATTGAAAAATATGGACTCTCTTGGACACAACTATCCGACATGAAAGGTTGGGATAGTGATATGATTAATGCGTTCCAAGTGGATGGCCTCCCCTATTTCGTTATTGCAGACCGCACCGGAAAAATTTTGGTGGCTGGTGATTCCAAAGAAGAATTGGTGCAGGTCATCGAAGAAGCATTGCAATAATTCTCATACCTGTTATAGCAGGTTTTGAAAAATTACACCATAAACCTAAAACAATTTTACACCTTATGAAAAAGCCTCATTACATTCTATTATTGGCGGCATTCGGACTGAGCATGACAGCGAATGCGCAGTTTAACATCCCCCCCGCCGGGGACCCTGTTTGCGCTGATTGCGGGGGTAAGGACGGGCACCGTCCCGGGTGCAAGTGGTACGAAG
>CAMJAO010000282.1 GCA_946403615.1 uncultured Prevotellaceae bacterium | reverse complement strand
TTGACCTGTGTCGCGAGCAGTTGCCGGATGTTCCTGCTGGAAATATCCTGTGTGAGCCTTGCCGTCGCAATACTGCCCCATGTATCGCTTATGTCAGTTGGCGCATCAAGTCGCAAGACACCAAAGCCAATATCGTGGTCACCCCAAGTGACCATATTGTGACCAATGAGGCGGAATTCAGACGTGTCATCACTCAGTGTATGAAGTTTACTGCCGAGAGCGACGCCATCATCACATTGGGCATGAAACCCACACGTCCTGAGACTGGATATGGATACATTCAAGCCGATTTGACGGCTTCGTCAGTCAGCAACAAAGAGATTTTCCGGGTCGATTCCTTCCGCGAGAAGCCTGATACTGTAACGGCTCAAAAGTATATCCAGCAGAAGAATTACTTTTGGAATGCAGGTATCTTTATTTGGAATGTCAATACCATTGTCAACGCATTCAGGGTATATCAGCCTGCCATCAGCAAACAGTTTGAAGGGTTGTTGAGTGTCTACGGCACTCCTGAAGAACAGGCTGCCATCGATGAGCGCTATCCTGAGTGTGAGAGCATCTCCGTTGACTACGCTATCATGGAGAAGGCCGAGGAGATATTTGTCTGCCCAGCCGATTTCGGCTGGAGCGATCTGGGCACATGGGGCTCGCTTTTGGCACAGACACCGAAAGACCTCTATGGAAACAGCAAAATAGGGGAGAATATTTCTCTCTTCGATACGCATAATTGCATCATACATACCACTGGTGAGCGAAAAGTGGTTGTCCAAGGTCTGGACGGATATATAATCGCCGAAAAAGACAACACGCTCCTCATTTGCCAGTTGGCCGAAGAACAAAGAATAAAACAATTCTCTGGTGAAGAAGGATGATAATCTTTGATTCACAATTATTCAATTCATAATTCTTCATCGCGCTTGCGCGACCTTCATCATTAGTCATTCAACATTGTAATACATAATGGAAAGAAAAGTAGCGTTAATCACGGGAATAACTGGTCAGGATGGTTCCTATCTGGCAGAATTCCTCGTGGAAAAAGGATATGAGGTGCATGGATTGCTCCGTCGTTCATCATCTTTCAACACTGCGCGTATCGAGCACTTGTATCTTGATGAATGGGTGCGCGACATGAAGCAGAAACGTCTTATCAATCTGCATTGGGCGGATATGACCGACTCGTCGTCGCTTATTCGCATCATTGGTGAGACCCGACCCACCGAGATTTACAATCTGGCAGCTCAAAGCCATGTGAAGGTGTCGTTCGACGTGCCTGAATATACCGCCGAGACCGATGCTGTGGGAGTGCTGCGTCTGTTAGAGGCGGTACGTATTTGCCGATTGGAAAAGGAGTGTCGCATTTATCAGGCTTCTACCTCAGAATTGTTCGGCTTGGTGCAGGAAGTGCCCCAAAAAGAGACAACTCCTTTCTATCCGCGTTCTCCCTATGGCGTGGCAAAACTCTACGGGTTCTGGATTATGAAGAATTACCGTGAGTCCTATGGTATGTATTGTTGCAATGGCATACTTTTCAACCATGAGAGTGAAAGAAGGGGCGAGACGTTTGTAACTCGAAAAATCACACTTGCTGCTGCACGTATTGCACAGGGGTTCCAAGATAAACTCTATCTCGGTAATCTTAACTCGCTCCGCGACTGGGGATATGCACGTGATTATATTGAATGTATGTGGCTCATACTCCAACAGCCTGAGCCCGACGATTTTGTCATCGCTACCGGTGAATACCATACGGTGCGCGAGTTTGCAACATTGGCTTTCCATGAAGTAGGCATTGAATTGGAATGGCGTGGCGAGGGTGTTGACGAAAAAGGCTATGACAAGGCTACGGGTAAGGCGCTTGTTGAGGTTGACCCCAAATATTTCAGACCTGCAGAGGTGGACCAACTCCTTGGCGACCCGTCTAAAGCCAAGGCTAAGTTAGGGTGGAATCCCAGAAAAACATCCTTCAACGACCTTGTGAGAATCATGGTGGAACATGACATGAAGTTCGTGAAAAAACTCTATCTGAAAGCACAAATAAAGGAATGACTCTCGATAAAAATGCAAAAATATATGTGGCCGGACATCGTGGACTCGTGGGTTCGGCCATTTGGCGTAATCTGCAAAACAGAGGTTATACAAACCTCATTGGGCGCACACACCGGGAACTGGATCTGACAGACCAATTGGCTGTCAAAAGGTTCTTTGATGAGGAAAATCCCGATGCGGTGGTATTGGCAGCGGCTTTCGTGGGCGGTATCATGGCAAACTCGCTTTACCGTGCTGATTTCATCATGCAAAACATGAAGATACAGTGCAATGTCATCAGTGAGTCCTATGCCCACAATGTCAAAAAGCTGCTCTTCCTCGGCTCCACCTGCATCTATCCCAAAAATGCGCCTCAACCCATGAAGGAAGATGCGCTGCTTACCTCGCCCCTTGAATACACCAACGAGGAATATGCCATAGCCAAAATCGCCGGACTTAAGATGTGCGAGAGTTATAATTTGCAGTATGGCACGAACTATATTGCAGTCATGCCGACCAATCTCTATGGGCCGAATGATAACTTCCACTTGGAAAACAGCCATGTCATGCCTGCCATGACGCGAAAGATTTTTTTGGCAAAGATGATACATGACGAAAACTGGGATAGTATACGTCATGATATGAATGTCCGACCGGTCGAAGGTATTGACGGCAATGCAGAACAAGAGGCCATCCTCCAGGTGCTCTCAAAATATGGTATATTTAATAATAAGGTGAAATTGTGGGGGACGGGTAAGCCGCTTCGAGAGTTCTTATGGAGCGAGGATATGGCTGATGCCTCTGTCCACGTTTTGCTCAATGTCGATTTCTCCGACATTATCGGTGTAGAAAAATATTCATCGGTCTTTTACGGAACGGCTGCCAACGGAGATGTTGACCGCAATTCAAGTGAGGGAAGGGGAGGGGCTATCCCATCACTTGGGGAAATACGTAATTGCCACATCAATGTGGGAACAGGAAAGGAATTGACCATTCGTGAACTTTCTGAACTTGTGGCAAAAACGGTTGGATTCGAGGGCGTTGTCGAATTTGACACGTCAAGACCCGACGGAACACCGAGAAAACTC
>CAMJAO010000281.1 GCA_946403615.1 uncultured Prevotellaceae bacterium | reverse complement strand
GTGTAGCAGAAGCAAAGCAGGCGCTACAGGAAATGAAATAGATAGATAGAAATGGCGGATATACATGAAGTATATCCCTACATGATGGTATTCTTCATTATTTGTAGGGTCTATTTCATGTCAAAAACCACACAAGCAGCAGCGGGTTTAACAATAATCCTGAATTACTAACATTTTTATCGCAACCTGAATAGGAGAATGTCGCCGGGAAAGACGATATAGAAGGATTCCATTGGCTCTTCCTTTAATGATTTGGTCAGGTGGCAAGGCAGGTTGTTGAGAGTGGAGAGGTCGACTCTCATGTCACGTTTATAGTCTTTGTTGAGGATAGCGAGATAGAGGTGCCCGTCTTTCTCTATCTCAGAGATAACCGCGCCGTTTTTGCCAGTTACCTTCAGTTGACGGATATTGACGGGTGCAGTATCCAGTTTTTTCGCGCCTTGCGCCACCACTCCCAGATGATGAACAGAACGCACCTTTGCCCCGTAGAAAAGTCGCGACACCGTACGCAGTTCGCGGTTCATCTCCTGCACAAGGGCATAGGTACGCGTTTTTCTGCCTTCCGTATCGACAGGTGCGTCATGGAAATTGAAATTGGGATTTTTGCCTGGCGTCCAATAGGTGAAATACTGAATGGCCTGCGCACCGTAGACCAAATTGGCATAAATCTGCAACCGGAGCGACCCCATGGTGGGTTGTGGGTATTTGGCATGAGGCACGGAGAGAACGAAACCCCAGAAAGGTTTTCCCGAAGTCAGGCTTTCCTGCCGCACCATCTCCAGTGTATGATACCACGTCTCGCGAATGCCACTGGTCTGTATGGGGTAGAAATCGAACGAAATCTGCTGGCACGATGTGGCTGAGGCCGCTTTCAGATATTCAGGATAGGTGCGTGTTTTCGCAGCCGCCAGATTTTTAGCCGGTTCACTACAAGGCAGCAGGTTGATGTAGAAACAATGTGTATTGTCAACCGCTTTCAGCCGTTCCATCTCTTTTTGCCTTTCTTTTATCTCGGGCGCAGAGGGCTCATCTTGCATGAAATAGCCGAAGAATCCCCGCTCACGCTTCAACGTATTAGCTGTCTGTGCGGGCGACGAGACCATCTCCGGACATTTGCCCAACACCCTGATGCCATATTTGCTGGCTATACGACACGCACGGACCAATGTCTTTGTGGAACTGTACGGGAACAGGCTGACATTGAAACCGCATTCGCTCATGATGCGGAAATTCTCTTCACTGGTATTATTTTCTGGCACACCCCAATAACCGATAATAGGCATCTCATCGTTGGCAGCGCCCATATAAAGGTTGCTCAGAAAAAAAGATAAAAGAATGAAAAGTATACGCATATGCTTAACGGGATTGTTCGTCGGTAAATATCAATTGTTTTCTCTTGGGAAAGCCATAGAAGAACCCAAATTTTCTCCAATAAGCGAAATGGCTCTTGATGAAGATTTTCGCGTATTTTTTGTTGGAACGCGCTCTACGCGTACCCTTGTATGTAACCGTGACCATGGGATAATAAACCACCTCGAATCCTTGTTGGCGGATGCGTGTACACCAATCGAGATCCTCCGCATACATGAAGAAACGGTCATCGAGTCCACCCGTCGCCTGATATGCTTTGCGCGATACCATGATAAACGCCCCGATAATCCAATCTACCGTCTGTACCTTGGTATAATCCATGTCACGGTTCAGTACGCTGGTCTTGTGCCCTATCAGACGGCGTGTCTGCCTCCATACAAAGCGCGGCAACGTGACATACGGGCGGGCAGTGTCTTGTATGTTTCCCTCATTGTCATGCATCAACGGAGCGATGGCGCCTACCTCGGGATGAGCGGCCATGAATGTAATCATTTCGTCGATGTCGGACTCGAACACGCAGTCAGAGTTCATGATGGCGAGGTATTCGCCCTTAGCATGTTTCAACCCCTCGTTCATGGCGTATGCAAAGCCACCGTTTCGTTCATTGAAAATCCATTTCACGTTGTCGGCTATAGTGTCGATATTTTTTCTCTGCTGCTCATCATAGCACGAATTGGAAGAGACGATAATCTCAGCGGGAACGCTAATGTGCGCTCTCAGAGAATCGACGCATTTCCGTATTTCCTCGATGCTGTGATATTCAACAATGACAACAGACAGGATGATCATATTTTGAGGTTTGAGATTTAAGATTTGAGGTTTGGCAGATGATTATTGGCGACGGTTTTGATATAGTGCTGTGATGTCTTCGGATATTTTCTTCCAAGAGAGGGCGCCTGAGTTGTAATCGCGGTGTATCTCTTCCGAGAAAGATGCCAAGAGGGCGGGTTGACGCCACAATTGAGAGATGGCTTCCGCCAATGCGTCAACATCTTTCTCCTTGACGATGAGGCCGTGATGCTGATGGCGCACCATCTCGGGCAAACCGCCCACATTGGTGGCAATTGCCGGTTTATCGAAGGCAAAGGCCGACATAATAACCCCGCTCTGTGTGGCATCAGTATAAGGACAGACCACAAAGGCAGCATTGCGTATGAGCGCCACCAACTCACTGTCGGGAATAAATCGGTTGCGGATGTCGATATAGTCGAGCGCCTGATAACGGCTGATGTCAAAGTGGTATTTGCCTCCACCGGCTACTATCAATTTACAATCGGGACACACATCGTGCACTTTCTCCATGGCAGGCAACAGATAGTCGAGCCCCTTGTAAGGCGATATCTTACCCGCAAAGAGAATATAACTGCCCTTTTCAGGCACAGATGTCATGTCGGGCTCTACGGTAAGCAGATAGGTATAGCAACTGATGCGGCTATCAGCAATGCTGTCTTCACGCAATTTATAATAATCGATGAATTCCTGCCGCTGTGCGCTGTTCAGGATGATAAAACGGGGCACAAGATGAAAGGCAAACCACCGGCGGAGCCTGACAATGCGAGTGTTGAGTCCCGAATGCGGCAAGGGGTCGTGCACCGTGAGCATCATCTTTTTACGGAGGAAATAAAGCACCAGTTCGTAGAGATTGGGCGGCCACACCAGATGGATGATGTCAAACTTATTGCGGATGAGAAAGCGCAAAAGCAGGAAATTGGTCCATAGTGCCTTCAACGCCCACAGTTTGCCACTGGTGTTCCCCACATAGCATTTCTCCAAATCAATGAACCCTTCGA
>CAMJAO010000280.1 GCA_946403615.1 uncultured Prevotellaceae bacterium | reverse complement strand
AATAGCAGGGTAATCATAAACCTCAAACCTCAAATCTCAAACCTCAAACCTATATAAATATGAAAAAGTGGTTATTCTTGTCATTGATGGCATTCGCGATGGCAATGCCAGCTGACGCCCAATTGCTGCGAACAGTTGTGGCACAAGGTGAAATACAAGGTGAAGAACATGAGGGCTTTGCGCTTTATAAGGCTATACCTTATGCCGAGCCGCCCGTGGGCGAACTGCGGTGGAAGGCGCCCGTGCCCAAGAAACCGTGGACGGGTGTTTATAAAGCAGACAACTGGGGTGCAAGACCGCCGCAACCCACCGATCCCAACCAGAACGGCAATGAGATACCAATGAGCGAAGACTGTCTCTACCTGAGTGTGGAGACGCCCGCGAAGTCGGCTGCCGAGCGCCTGCCCGTTTTCGTCATGATTCACGGCGGCGGGTTTACCACAGGTTCATACAGTGGCACCCAGGAGAGTTTCCTGCGCGAGGGCATCATCTATTGCAGCATCGAATACCGACTCGGAGCACTGGGCTTCATGCCCCATCCCGAACTGGCGAAGGAGTCTGAGCGCGGCATCTCTGGCAATTATGGTATGATGGACCAGATACTGGCTCTCCGTTGGATACATGATAATATCGCGGCATTTGGCGGTGACCCCGACCGCATCACCATCGCGGGCGAATCGGCTGGCGGTATCTCAGTCAGCATACTTTGCGCCTCGCCTCTGTGCAAAGGACTGTTCCGCGGTGCCATCAGCGAGAGCGGCAGTTCGTTCTGGCCTGTGGCCGACCAGCGTGGCGGCAATACGGCGATGGTCCGCGAGAAAGCCGCACAGCAGGCCGGACTCGACTTCCAGCGCAAATTGGGTAAGAAAAACATCCGTCAGATGCGCAAGGTGCCCTTCCAGACACTGGTTGACAGTTGCCGTACAGAGTCGTTCTGGCCAGTGGTCGACGGCTATGTCATCACTGATGACCAGTACAAACTCTATCAGACAGGGCAATACAATGACGTGGATGTCATCATTGGCACCAACTCTGACGAGGGGTCGATGTTCACCCGTCCCATGCCAGTGAATGTGTACAAAGAACGCGTCAAAGAGATTTATGGTGACTGGGCCGACCGTCTGCTCGAGGTCTATCCCGCCACCACCGACATGGAAGTGTATTTCGCGCAGAGTGACATCTTCCGCGACGGCAGTTTCGCGTGGGGCACCTACGCATGGGCCAACCTGCAGAGCAAGACGGGCAAAGGACGTGTCTATATGTACTATTTTGACCAGAACTCTGAGAACACCATCCTGCGTAGTGCGCGCGGTGGTGCCAGCCATGTGGCTGAGATGCCTTTCATCTATGGATATAAGTTCGGTAATGGCAAAATGACCGACACCGAACAGCGAATGCTCGACATCATGTCGCAGTACTGGATCAACTTCACCAAGACCGGCGATCCCAACGGCGGCACCTTGCCTTATTGGACCACTTACCAGCAGGGCCAGCCTTCCGTCATGATTATCCGCGAAGGTTTCCATCTCGACAAGGTTCCCAACCAACGCCAAATGGATTTCTTTGAGGAGTTCTTCAAGAGCCGGAGGTAAAGAATATGTTACCAACAATAGGGTGTGTCAAATTCCTGTTTTGACACACCCTATTGTTGTTGACTGCCGTTTGTCATTCAGATGACTTTCACTTTTTGGTATACACCCTGATAGTGCGGGATTTCCCTGTTTCGTCGGATTTCGCGTCAACTGCTATGTGGTCGATGGAAGTCGGTGGCGTGGCTTTTAATGTTTCCATGTCCGATTTCACGTCGTCGATGAAAACAGTAGTATTCGCGTCTTCGTCACTGGTGTCGATTGTTATGACGCGAGTTGTCTTCGCACTGCTGTTTTCGCCATTTTCAATCTTCACCGTTGTTTCCATTTTCTGCACTTTGACATCTGTTTTTTGCTGTTTCGGTGTATCATCGCCGGTCAATTGGAATGACACGGGGATGCTGTACTTCACCTTCACGGGTTTGCCGTCTTGCAGACCGGGTGTCCAGTCGGGCATGGTACTGATGACGCGCAGCGCTTCTTTGTCCAAGTGTTCCTCCACGCCTTTCATGATGCTGGCGTCGCTTACCTCGCCAGTCTCATTGATGATGAAACTGACAAGCACACGGCCTTGCACGTTTGCCTCAAAGGCTTCTTTCGGGTAACGGACGTTCTCGGCCATGTAATTTATCAGTGCCGACATGCCACCTGGGAATTCGGGCATTTTCTCGCATGACTCTAAAACAGTCTCTGCCTTTTCAACGATAGAACCGCCAGCAAGTTCCTTGGACGTCTTCTTCAACTTTACGATGATCACATCGCGTGAGTAGCCGAACATACGGGCTTTCTCGCCTTTCAGGTAGGTGATACTCTCGATGTTGTCCGAGGAGATGCCGCTGATATCGGTCATCTGTTTGCCGTCGACGATGTAGAGAACGTCGCCGTTGTCGTCCGTGGTCAAAGGCTCTTGGAAAAAGGGAGTCACACTGTTGGCATTTTCTACTGTAGGATCGGCCACTTCGGAACTCCCCATGGGCAGATAGATGGTCTCGGTCTTGGCGTTCAGGGCTAAAGATATGGCTATGATGGGCAATACGAAGAGCACTTTCATGCCTCGCATCGCATTGGATTGTTTTTTCAACATCATGGTGATTCTTTTTTTGAGGGTACTGTGACTGATGCCATTGGCCACCCAGTACCGCATAGTGGACAACGACTTGGTTACTAATAACAATTGATATTGACGCGCATTGATGCCTTGAGAGAGTGCCTCCTTGTCTGCCTCAAACTCGTGGATGGAACGCAGGTCGGACCTGAGCATCCATATCGCGGGGTTGAACCATTGCAGGGGGGTGACAATATAAGTGAACAACACGTCCCACGAATGGTGATGGCGGATGTGTCCACGCTCATGAGCGAGAATAGCGGCATCGGGCGAGGCGTAGTCGCTACGGCTCAATACTATATAACGCATCCAACTGAACGGCGCATCGTCATGGTCTGTCACCACGATGGTGGTGCCGTCGGGCTGTGGATGTTTCTCGCTCTTTTTTATCAATAAAATGATCTGAAATACGGAATACAGTGAATACGCAAGAGTCACTATGGCACCTGTGAAGAATATCACTGCCAAAGGC
>CAMJAO010000279.1 GCA_946403615.1 uncultured Prevotellaceae bacterium | reverse complement strand
TTTCTTTTTCGATTATATTCTATAAAAAACCGATGCTGACGCTTCAGTATCAAATTCTTTTGCAAAGATAATGCAATTCATTCATACTACAAACACAATCTTGCGAAAAACTTCCGCAAATGTTTACGTTAATTCTCTTTTGAGACGCCTCCTCATTCTTCGTTTTTCTTGTTAGCGGGTTTTAGTCTTCGCTTTCACTTCTCCCTCAATTCCCAAAAAGCAACTGCTGCAGCAGCAGCCACATTGAGCGAATCCACTCCGTGTGCCATAGGTATGCGTACCACAAAGTCTGCCCCGGAAATGGTCTCTTTAGGCAGACCGTCACCTTCTGTCCCCATGATTAAAGCCAACCGTTCGACGTCTTTTAATTGCGGATCATCCAAACGGATGGAATCATCGCTCAATGCCATGGCGGCGGTCTTAAAGCCTATTGCTTTCAGCGACTTATAACCGCCATCCAGCCATGTCCAAGGAACAAGGAACACGCTTCCCATCGACACCCTCACGGCTCGGCGGTTAAGTGGGTCGCAGGCGTCAGGAGTCAACAGCACAGCGTCGATGCCCAAGGCGGCTGCAGAACGGAAAATGGCACCGATGTTCGTCGTGTCGGTCACCCCGTCTATGACTACCACCCGATGAGCGTCGCGGCAAACTTCCTCTACGTGCTTCATCACAGGCCGTCGCATGGCGCAGAGTACCCCTCGCGTCAGTGTATATCCAGTCAATTTCGCCAAGAGGTCACGCTCTCCGGTATAAACGGGTATGTCGCCGCAACGGGCGATAATATCCGCTGCATCCCCAGTAATGTGTTTCTTTTCGCATAGCAAAGCGGTGGGCTCATACCCCGCATCCAGAGCCACGCGTATCACCTTGGGACTCTCCACAATGAAGATGCCCTTCTCTGGTTCCACACGATTCCTCAGTTGCGCTTCAGTCAGTGATGCAAATACCTGCACCCCGTCCTCTGTCAGCGTTTTTATCTCCTTGATATTCAAATTGTAACTTATACTAATCAGTTGTTCTCTATTCTAGTGTCTTTTCCCATTCAGCCCAATTTAGCCCCCCCTTCCTTTGGAGGGGTTGGGGGTAGGGGTTTCATCTTCTCTGCCTTACAGCCTCATACATCAATATCGCGGCACTGACCGACACGTTCAGCGAATCGACGCATCCAAGCATCGGGATGCGAATGTGGGCATCTGCTGCCTTGCGCCATATATCCGTCAAACCCGTAGCTTCCGTACCCATGACAATGGCGGTGCCTTGCCGCATGTCGGTCTCGTAATAAAGTTCAGAGTCTTGCAACTGTGCGGTCAGTATCTTGATGCCGCGTTTTTTCAAGTAGTCAATACATTTCTCAGACGAACAAACCACACAAGGAACGCTGAAAAAAGCACCCACTGAACTTCGTATCAAGTTGGGGTTATACAGGTCGGTCAACGGGTCACACACCACCACGGCGTCAACTCCCGCAGCGTCGGCACTGCGAAGAATGGCACCTAGATTGCCGGGCTTCTCAACGCTTTCTAACACCACAATCAGTGGATTGGTCTTTTCTTGCAATTGTTCCAGTGTATGTGCCTTGCATGCCACAGTGGCGACGATGCCTTCAGTGCCTCCTCGATAGGCGATTTTCTCGTAAACGGTGCGGCTTACCTCGTATATTGATACGTCGGACGGCAGGGTAGGGAGAGGCTCGTCGCCTGTGAAGGCTTTCATCAGTTCTTCACAGGTGAACACTTCCTTCACCTCATAACCAGCCTCGATGCAGCGACGTATTTCTCGCCGTCCTTCCACGACAAACAATCCGCTTTTCCGCCGCTCAGCCGATTTTTGTTGCAACAACACCAGCCGTTTGACCTTTGCATTCTGCAAACTTGTTATAATTTCCGTCATGCCTGTTTGTGTCTAAATGTACATGTCATGTTTCCACTCGTTAAAAACCGGTCCACTGTTGCCGCCAGATGATACGGCCTATCTCATCCCATTTCTGTATGGTAGCACCGAAATAGTCGGCAGTATATCCGTTGAGCATTCTCTCTGCTTTCTTCGGGTCCTGATGCTGCAATTCCTGCCATGTCTTTTCCACAAACGGCAGTTCGCGCTGGCCTTTCTCGATGAAATACTCTTGTGCCGGCTCTATCAGTTTCCGATAGTTGCCCCAGCGTACGGTGGCCAGACGGTTGGTCTTGCGGTAATGCCACAATGCTGCGTCGTCGCGTACATCGTGCTGACCGCAGACTTGCAGCATTTTTGGCAATTCAGTCACGCCGCAGAATATGGGGAAACGAGGGCTCTCTCCAGGGTTGTCCAATGCCATCCATACTACACCGCCAACCTCGTCGGGTAACCACGAGCGCAGTTGGATTACTGTGCTATAGGCGCACCATGATACGCTTACAGTGCGGATGTTTTTCATCACCGAGTCGCCCATCGCATAATACATATTGATTTCGTCAGGGCGCATCCACGGGTTGGAGTAGGGCGATACGATGCTGTCAGGCTCATTCTCCACTGTTTTCCCGTCTTTGTCCTTGCGTTTCGGGTTAGGTATCTTATGGCGGCCGCTTAGGTTTTTGTTGGTACCCTCATAGTAACTGCCCAACAGTCGCATCACTTGTTCGGCACTCACCTTGGTGTCGGGTTTCACGCTCAGTGGCAGTTCCTCCACGGTGTCTGATAAATGTAAAGATGGGGCCAGCGCATTCATGATAAAATGTTCGCGTACGCTATAATTTTTCTTCTCATTGAAATAATTGCCACCGCTATATACTTTCCAGAAACTGAATTCTTCTTTTCCGTCCCATAATTTCAGTTTCTTGGCCACATCAAACACATTGTCAGATGCCATATAATGGTCTTTGTCATTTAAGTCAAGTTTTCCGATACGGCTGATGTTGGCTGATACGGCTATCTCGTCATCTGGTGTGACAATAAGCGCGAGACGACCGATAATGGACTGCACGCTAGCTTCAAGATTGCCGACGATGGTGGCTTTGTCATGCTCTCGTCCGCTGACCAGCGATGGAAGGACGTGCTGAACTACGAGGCTCACGATGCCCGTACTACCGTTGGCCGCTATCCTGACGGCAGCGCCAGCGTCTATGCCATGAACGTGGCTACCATCGGCAAGAGCAACATCATGTCGAGCTACGCCACCGCCGTTGAGCAGACGGGGTT
>CAMJAO010000278.1 GCA_946403615.1 uncultured Prevotellaceae bacterium | reverse complement strand
GTGATGGGATTTAAAATCCGTTCTTAAAATACCCACCCCGACCTTAAAACCCACCCCGACCCTCCCAAGGGAGGGAGATGGGGGCGTGAGGGAGATTAGAACCCTAAACCTTATACCCTAAACACTAAACCTTTTACACTAAACCCTAAACCTTATACCCTAAACCCAGATATGATTTATCTGAACAATGCCGCAACAAGTTATCCTAAACCTCGGTCAGTAGTGAAAGCCATGACAGAGGCTTTGGAGTGTGAACCGGTGAGTGCACTGAGGAGTACGGCTCTGTCGGAGGACAATGTATCGGATGAATTGCGGAGGAAATTGGGACTGTTATTTCACATAGCCGATGTGGAGAGAATATTCTTTGCCAACAGTGCCACAGATGCCATCAACCGTGTACTTGGCGGATTGTCTTTGGCATCGATAGAAATGACAGCCGACAACCATAACAGCGTGCTGCGCGTGGTGGAGAATGCTTTAGAGGGGAAAGGGGAAAGAAGCAAGAGGCAAGAGAACAGCGGTATATCACTCTATATCCTTCCCCACTGTTCAAATGTGACAGGCGAGATACATGATTTAGAACGAGTATGCATGGAGGCTCATGCCCAAGGTAAAATCGTGATGGCAGACGCTTCACAGAGTGCGGGCTGCATCCCCATCGATGTTGACGGCTGGGGCGTGGATATATTGGTTTTTACGGGTCATAAGGCACTGTTCGGTCCTACCGGTACGGGGGGATATTATGTCAGGCGCGGTATCGACCTGCGGCCCACGATGTTTGGCGGTACAGGACGCGACAGCAGTGTGATTAAATATACCGACGGCCGTTGGGAATACGAAGTGGGCACACCCAACACCGTGGGATTGGCCGGATTGTCAGCGGGCGTGGATTATGTGCTTGAACGCGGTGTGGAAGCTATTTTTGAGAAAGAGCAACGACAAGCCCTACACCTCATCCAGTCATTACGAGCCAACAAAAAAGTGACGCTTTACTGTCAGGGCGACGAACGACAAGGACCAGTGGTAAGTTTCAACATTGACGGACTGAATCCCTCTGACGTAGGCTATATCCTGCAAAACTCATACGGCATTACCGTGCGCACAGGGCTACACTGCGCTCCGCTCATCCATCAAGAACTCGATACCGCCCCACAAGGCACCGTGCGCATAAGTTTAAGCGATTTCACCACCGACGATGAAATAAAGGCTCTGGTCAGTGCCATAAACGAAATAACATCGAGCCTATGAAAATCATCCATGTCACGCCATCGCCCGAACCCTGCCAAGAGGCTGGCTGGTATGCCTCGCAATATCAATTAGACTGCGAGGTAAACCGAGAGTTTGTGCTGAAACTCAAGCCGTTAGGGTCATTGCTGTTGCTCGACAACCTGCGGCAGCCCTTTTTCAAGATAGAAAGCCACCACTACATGCTGAAAGGACTGTTGGGCGAGAAGAGCATCCGTGTGGCCTGCCATCGCGAACATGAAGACGAAATCGACAAGATACGACTAATGATAGAACAATCATGAAAAAATACTTACTATTCTTGTTTCTTTTGGCTATGACCCGCACATTCGCAGGTGAAATCGTAGTACATGAGGGCGAGAGCATCCATGAAGCACTACGCCAAGCACGTGAATGGCGACGCACAGGTGATGTCCGCTGCAAAGACGGCATCACCATCCGCATTATGGCCGGGCGCTACTATATGAACGAGCCGCTTTTCATCCGACCAGAAGACAGCGGCACAGCGACATCGCCCACCATCATCCGCGGTGAAGAAGGCGCCATACTTTGCGGCGACAAACCTCAACGCCATGTACAACTATGGCCCAAAGAAGGAATGGCACACATCATCGATTTCAATGCCGAGGACCGCACCATCACCATACCCACGCCAGAGATATCGGGCGACGGATGGGCAAAAGCAGAGATGGTGGTACTCCAACGCTGGGCCATCGCTATCCTTCGTGTTAAAGAGATGCGAATATCAGGCGACCGTACAGAAGTGACTTTTTTAGAGCCAGAAAGCCGCTTGGAGTTTGAGCATCCCTGGCCACAACCCGTGATTGGAGGCGAGCGCGGCAACAGCAGTTTTCTAATCCGCACCACCGAGCAGCGCGACGGTATTGAACAATTGGTCATCATCGAAGGAACAGAAGACACGCCTGTGAAACACGTGAAGATAGAGAACCTGACGTTTGCCGAAACCAGTTGGAACCGCCCGTTGCACAAAGGGCACGTCACACTGCAAGGCGGATTCCCTTTGATTGACGCATACAAACTGAAAGAGAAAGAAGGACTGCCATGGGACAGCGGATTAGAGAATCAGGCATGGGTGGAGCGTCCCGTATCAGCAGTCAGCGTACGCCATGCCCGCCATGTGGATGTGACAAATTGCCAGTTTCATGATTTAGGCGCCACAGCCCTCGATTACATCGACCATGTGAGCGACTGCGACATCAGCGGCAACAGGTTTGAACACATCGGCGGCACAGCCATCATGGCAGGATCATTTGCAGAGAGTCCGCGCGAAGTACACCGACCCTATACCCATCTGGCAGGTCAATGTGAACGAATCACCATACGGAGCAATGTGATCAATCATGCCACAACCGAAGACTGGGGTGCCGTGGGCATCGGATGCGGCTATGTGCGCGACGTGACCATTGAGGGCAACGTGGTAAGTGATGTGAACTATAGCGGCATCTGCGTGGGATGGGGTTGGACCTCGGCTGATACAGGCATGCGCAACAACCGCATCATTAACAACCGCGTGAGCAACTATGCCTGCCAACTTTATGACGCCGGGGGTATCTATACATTGAGCAACCAGCCCAAATCTGAGATTTCAGGCAACGAAATCAGTGCGCCCTACCCTGCCCCTTACGCCACCAACGACCGCGGATTCCGCATCTATCTCGATGCCAAGACCGACGGATTTACCCTGCATGGCAACAATACAGAAGGAAAATCTATTACCCGCGATATGATTGGTGACAACCATCCAGGACCCAACTTAAAATTTGAGAAATGAAACAGACCAATTATCATCTGTTTGACTTTATGGACTTCGACCCGATGATGCAGAAGGACGAAGCCTTGTGGAAAGCCTATAAGCCAACAATAATAACGGAACGTGACGGTGATATCATCGTCGCCATCCCCTATCAGCGGCAACTGCA
>CAMJAO010000277.1 GCA_946403615.1 uncultured Prevotellaceae bacterium | reverse complement strand
TGGGCTTGATGGCTTCCATGGCTGCTTTCAGGGCACCGAGCAAATCCTGCTCGCTCACCTCTTTCATTTCGCCTTCCACCATCATGATGTTTTCGGCAGAGGCGCCCACCATGATGTCCATGTCGGCTTCTTTCATCTGCTCGAAGGTGGGGTCAATGACATACTCGCCATTGATGCGGGCCACGCGGACCTCAGAGATGGGGCATTCAAAAGGTATATCTGAACAAGCCAGAGCGGCTGAAGCGGCAAAGCCTGCCAATGCATCGGGCTGGTCAACACCATCGGCTGAGAGCAGCATCACATTGACGAAGACCTCAGCATGGTAAGTGGAGGGGAAGAGAGGCCGCAACACGCGGTCTACGAGTCTTGAGGTGAGAATTTCATTGTCACCCGGTTTGCCCTCGCGCTTTGTAAACCCGCCGGGGAAACGTCCGGCAGCGGAGTACTGTTCTTTGTAATCGACCTGCAAAGGCATGAAATCTGTTCCTGGCACTGCGTCTTTGGCAGCACACACGGTGGCGAGCAGCACGGTGTTGCCCATACGGAGCACAACAGAACCGTCGGCCTGCTTGGCCACTTTTCCTGTTTCAATGCTGATGGTTCTTCCGTCAGGCAGAGAAACTGTTTTCGTAATAACGTTCATCTAAAAAAATACTTATTGTTTTAACTACATCTTCAGAAAGGCGCAATTCGCCTTTCGCTTGAAAAATCGTGCAAAGATAGCGATTAAAAACGGAATTGACGAAGATTTGTGTGATTATTTTCCTTTTGCAGTGATTTTCAGGTATTTTAAGATGCTGTCTCACCACACCTTAGTTACCTCAGTCCTGAGGTATTCAAACGGAAAATATCACATGGAAGAGTTTTCAGATAATAATGTTGCCGGATTGAAATAAAAAGTTTATATTTGCAAAAGATTATTTACAAAACATTTCATCATCTGACATTTTAACCATTAACGAATCATGAAAAAACTATTAACATTGTTCGCTTTTATGATAAGCATTCCCATCATAGCGAGTTGCGACAAACAAGAAAAGAAAAACACGTCGGCCGAGGCCGACAAGACGGAGCAAACCACTGAAGCATCCTCTATGAGTGAGCAAGAGGCCGAAGAAGTGGCTGAGAGTCAAGCAAAAGTGCCTGAGTTTGCCAAACTCTTAGCCTTGATAAATGCTACCTATGACAACCAAAGGGCCAGAAAAGACTTCCCTTCAACAGATTCCCACACCGGCATGAAACGGATTGCCTATGACAAAGATGTTGATGACAGTGAAGGAATAGTAATGGAAATGGTTATCGTCGTCTACGGAAAAGGGACAGACGTCATCAAAACGCAAGACGAGGAGGGCTTTGAAGAGTGGAATTACAAAGCCACTGACGCACACGCTTGCTATGTGAGTTTCCACTTCGACACCGACAACGGTGCCATCATCGCATTTATGAGCAAGGCCGATGCTGAGGCATGTGCACGACAAATGAAGCCCCTACTCCAACAAAGTGAAAGAGATTTGAAGTACGGCAGTGCATCCATCGATAAATATTATTGCGGTAATATAGAACCCACGCAAAATGAAGAAGGATGGTGGATATTTGATTTCCATGCCGGATAAGGTGAGCCACAGCCTGTGATTTTCTGATTTTTTCGCCAGGATTGCCGCACAAGTCAAAAAAAGGTGGTATATTTGCAGCAAAAACAACGACATATTAAAATGAGAACCATCATCAAAACAATTATCAACGGTGCGGCAGTGGCCGTAGCCGCTCTTTTCGTCGCCTCATGCGACAACAGTCCCAAATTTACCATCACAGGTGAGATTACCCAAGCGAAAGACTCCATGCTCTACCTCGACCACATGGCGCTCGAAGGGGTGAAAGTCATCGACTCGCTGCGACTCGACGAGGCTGGTCATTTCGATTTCAGCGTCATCGCGCCGAAAGACGCACCCGATTTCTATCGTCTGCGTATCTATGACCAGATCATCAACCTGGCCGTTGATTCCACCGAGACCATCACCGTGAAGGCCGATTATAAAAACATGGCAGAAGGATACACCATCGAGGGAAACGACAATTGCCAGAAAATCAAGGAATTGACCATCAAGCAGATGGATTTGCAGGCACGCGCACAGCAGGTGGCTAATGACCCGTTGCTCACGGGCGATGCTCCGGGAGACAGCATTTTCCGTATGCTCAACACTTATAAGGCCGAGATTTGCCGCGACTATATCTACAAAGACCCGCTGAAAGCCTCGTCATATTTCGCTCTTTTCCAAGGCATCGCGGTTAATAACGCCTATATCCTGGTGTTTGACCCGCAGCGCCATCTTGACGATGTGAAGCCTTTCCAGGCCGTCGCCACATCATGGAAACAATTCTATCCAGAGTCACCCCGGTCGCAAAATCTGGAAACCATCGCCGTGGAAGGGCTGAAAACCAAGAAAATCGTAGAGCAACAAAACAAGGGTTTTGAAATCGACTCTTCGAAAGTGTCTGAGGTGACGCTGATAGATGTGCCGTTGGCCGATGCCACTGGCCGTATCCGCCATCTGACAGAATTGAAGGGCAAGGTGGTGCTGCTCGATTTCCACCTCTTCTCCGCTGATGAATCGCCCGCACGTATCCTGATGCTGCGTGAGATTTACAACAAATACCATGACCGCGGATTTGAAATCTATCAGGTTTCGCTCGATCAGGACGATCATTTCTGGAAAACGCAGACCCACTCGTTGCCGTGGATTAACGTGCGCGACACCGAAGGCAAAAACTCCATGTTCTACCTGAACAGCGCTCCCGGTGTGCCGTGCAGTTTCATCATCAGTCGCGACAACGTCGTGGTGATGAGTGCCTCACAGATTAAGAATTTAGATGCCGACATCGCGAAGTTTCTTTGAACATTGAACGTGATGATATGATGGGAGTGACGCATGACCATGAACACTGTCCATCATAGAAGCATACACCCTCTCGCTGCTAAGACTGCCCATGATCATAGGACAATAACTGTTATCACACATGGCATATTGTAAGAATTGTGGAAACGCTATGTACGACGGAGATAAGTTCTGCCGTCGGTGCGGCATGAAGGTAGAAGAGCCCACTGTGGCTCCTCCGCCCCCACCTACAGACCATCAACCCCCACAGCAGCCAACGGGTTATCAGCAGATGCCCCCACAACAACCGGCG
>CAMJAO010000276.1 GCA_946403615.1 uncultured Prevotellaceae bacterium | reverse complement strand
GGTTGTGGTTGCGGTCCATGCCCTCGTTGCGGAAGTTCTTGCCTATCTCGTA
The DNA here is from genome assembly GCA_946403615.1 of uncultured Prevotellaceae bacterium. Lineage (GTDB taxonomy): Bacteria > Bacteroidota > Bacteroidia > Bacteroidales > Bacteroidaceae > Prevotella. Next base: position 3,160 of record CAMJAO010000276.1, on the reverse strand, counting down.
CACGCCCTCGAAACCGCCCACGATGAGTCGCTTCAGATACAACTCAGTGGCGATACGCATATACATGTCTTGGTCGAGCGCGTTGAAATGGGTGATGAACGGACGTGCCGACGCGCCGCCGGCAATCATCTGCAGGGTGGGCGTCTCCACTTCGGTATAACCCGCCTCGTCGAGCACGCGGCGCAGAGTGCGCAATACGGTGGCGCGCTGCAGGAATGTGTCTTTCACGCCCTCGTTGACCACCAGGTCGACATAGCGCTGACGATAGCGCAGTTCGGGGTCGTCAAACTTATCGTATGCCACTCCATCCTTGTATTTCACGATGGGCAGCGGTTTCAGACTCTTCGACAGCAGGCTCAGTTCCTGTGCGTGGACGCTGATTTCGCCTGTTTGGGTGCGGAACACGAAGCCCTTCACACCAATGAAGTCGCCGATGTCGAGCAGGCGCTTGAACACGGTGTTGTACATCTCTTTGTTCTCGTCGGGGCAGATGTCGTCGCGGGTGACGTACACTTGTATTCTGCCTTTCGAGTCTTGTATCTCTGCGAAGGAGGCTTTGCCCATCACGCGGCGGCTCATCAGTCGGCCGGCGATAACCACTTGGCGGGGCTCGTCTTCGTCCTTGAATGATTCTCTGATGTCGGTTGAGTATGCGTTCACCGGATACTCAGCGGCGGGGTAGGGGTTGATACCCATGTTGCGCAGTTCTTGCAGACTCTGACGTCTGCCTATCTCCTGCTCGCTCAATTCTAAAATGTTCATATCGTAATACGTGTTGTAAATTGCTGCAAAGATAATCATTTTTTTCCTAACAATCCTACCACTGACACATAATTTATTTTTATGAGCATAAAAAACAAAACAAAACTTTTTGACAATTGTTATTTTATGCTTATATTTGCACATCCATATACTAACCTACTGCAATCTCATCATTCGGGGACTCTCCATCGACGGACATCTTCCCCGTAAGTAGCGGTTCCGCCACTGCCCCCAACCTTCAACTATTAGAAATACCATGCCAGGTCAAATATAATACAACCATCATCATGAACAACTATCCTACTACGCCCCCCCCCTATCATCCGCAACAGCCCAATGGCGGTTATCCGCAAAACGGCAATTACCAGCCCAATGGCGGTTATGGCCCCGGGGGATATTCTCCCAACGGGGCTTATGGGCCTCAGCCCAATCAGCCTTACCAGAGTCAGAATATCCACTATTGCGCCGACGGCAAGTACCGGTGGGTCTATGAAATGCACATGATGAAAAACCCCATATTGATGATTACTGTCTATAAAGCCTTCGGACTCACCTTTATCATCCTATGGGTTATCATGGCGTTTATCAGCTTGATCAGTGGCGACGGATTGGAAAGCGTGATGTTTTCGACCAAGGTTGTACTCATCATCATTGCCATCTTCGTGCCGCTCATCTTTCTCGCTTTCCTCCTCGTGGCAGCCATGAACGGATGGAAATATGTTGTGATGTTCGAGATGGACGAGCATGGCTTGCTCCACCGTCAGTTGCAAAAGCAGGTGAAGAAGGCGAAAGCCATCGGCTGGCTCGCTGTCATCGCCGGTCTCCTTGGGGGTAACCGTGGTGCCGCCAGTGCTGGTTTTGTGGCGGCCACCAAGCAAGAGTTATATTCCGATTTCAGTGCGGTGAGGTCGGTGAAAGCCAAGCGCGGTTTCAGCACCATCAAGGTCAATGAAACGCTCACCAGAAATCAGGCCTACGCTTCGAAAGAGGACTTCGACTTCGTTTATCAGTATATCCTTGCGCACTGCCCGAGATTGAAGCAGTAAATAAGAAAAAGTGCCTATGAAATATCTAAATAACGTATCCATACAAAAGAATCACATTCGGTTGTTCTTCCTCTGCCTCGTTGTGCTGTTACCCTTGCGGCTGTGGTCGCAGAGTGATGACGAGTATGGCTGGACAAAGGGAAAATCGACAGTCTTGGGTTGGTATGCTGGCGCAACAAAGTCAGAGACGCTTACCAGCCATGGCTATAGGCGGGATAATCCCCGAATTGAGTCGGATGAGACCTATACCGTCACCTACAACTATTCCGTTGAGGGTGCCAGACTGGAACAGATCAAGCGGGAACCGCATAACAAACATTCCGTATGGACGCAAAAGCATATCGTGGGGTTCAGGGGAAAAGTGAAGAGCGGCACACAGTTGAGGTTCCGTATGTCGCTCTCTGGCGGTTCAGGCACTCTCTACCCAGGTTGTTATGCTCATGGTTGCACGTTTACTCCATACACACTGAAGTGTTATGAGATTGGAGGCGAATATAAAGAAGACGCTCACATAATTGCAGGTAAGCAAGTCATTAAGAAAGTTCCCATAGGCCAAAGTCCTGTCCTTGACACCGTTTTTACTGTGACGAAAGGCCAGTATGAGGATAAAGGCTATTATATGTTCACCATTGGTGGTGGGGGATGGTATGATGGAAAAACGCCAGGGTTTTCCTATTATCCCGGAATACCGACTTTTCACGTCGTGGTTTATATATTGGTTGAGGATAATCCTCATGAGGCTTCAACGAATGGCACAGAGGTTGTGCCGGAACCCAAGGCCACACCAGTGGATGACAATGTGGGCGCACACTATGAGGAGGACAATGACGCATGGAACTTCGACGGCGCATGGCCGTTTGCCATCCCTGCCAGTGTGATTACCGCCATCGTAGGTTACGGCCTCACACGAAGGAAGGACGGTGGCGGGGAGGAACAGCCCCAACAGTCCGGACGCTGCGAGATGGTGATATACAAGGACTTCGGCAACACGCTGATGGTGGGCGACATGCCCCGGCAGGTATATGCCAAAATCGTTCGAAAAACACCGCAGGGCGACCGCGACGACCCGGCATTGACGGCACTCATCAGCATCACATCGGGCGATGGCTATCTGATGGTGAGTGGTGGCGGTATGCAGAACGGATGGTGTACGGCGTGGGTCGGCGCCCCTGAGACGAGCACCGTGCCCGAGCAGGGCATCGTCGATTTCCGCATGGGCAACGAGGGCGGCAGTTACACCAACCACCTTCACTTCTTTGTCGAGGCGGGCGAAGTCATCTTCGGACAGCCCAACCTCACGCTGCCGGCGCACTACGAGAAGGAGGCACGTCTGCCCTTCGTGGTCACGGGCA
>CAMJAO010000275.1 GCA_946403615.1 uncultured Prevotellaceae bacterium | reverse complement strand
CGTTGAGCAAAAAATGCCAGATAAGTCCAAACTGTCAGATAAAGGATATGTGCGCATTGTGCTTCTGAAAAACAAAAAAGACAAAAAAAATGAAAACGAGAAATCAGACAATGACTACATATTAGAAGACATTGCCAAACAAATGCAGTCGCTCATTCTGCTAGGCGCCAGACAAAGCGACATGGCCATACTCATCAGGAAGAATGATGACATACCCATCATAGCAGAATGGTTTATGAGGAATATGCCAGATATACACATCGTTTCCGATCAGGCCTTCAGGTTGGAATCATCATTGGCTGTCAACACAATCATCTTGGCATTGAGATACTTATATGAAGATACTGACCTATTGTCATTGGCCATGTTGACAAACACATGGAATCAATATATCCATAGAAACGGACACACACCAAGCGAACTGTTCTGCGGTACGGATCCCTTCAGCGCGAGCCTGCCTGAAGAATTCATGGAGAAGAAAGATGACCTACTGTCATTGCCGTTAATCACCCTGATAGAGCGTCTTTGCGAAATTTTCCATCTTTTTGAGTTAGACGGGGAATCACCTTATCTCTGCACATTTTTTGACCTCGTGTCCAAATTCATGACGGAAAGTAGCAATAGCATCGGTTCCCTTTTGGAGTTGTGGGATGAGTCTCTATTCAAGAAGTCTGTTCTGAGCGAAACTGCTGACGGTGTCAGATTGGTTTCTATACATAAGAGCAAGGGATTGGAATTTGAGCATGTGTTTATACCGTTTTGCGATTGGAAGATTGAACACCCGAATACGATATGGTGTGAACCCAAACAGACACCATTCGACAAATTGCCCATTATCCCCATCAGTTGTTCATCCAAACTCGTTGGTTCTATTTACGAGCCCAATTATCAAGAAGAGTATCTGCAGACGATTGTCGACAACTTGAATCTGTTATATGTGGCATTCACACGTGCCAAAAACAGCCTTTTTGTATATACTCGTGGTGCACAAAAAGGACGGCGTAGCGCCGCCATTTCATCTGTTCTAAAGGAGTTACTTAACCACGAAGATATGACCGACGCCACATACCAAGATTTGCAAAACGATTCATCGGTAAGGGAGATGATGACATTGGAATATGGTGAGTTATATGTCAAAGACGAGAAGGGAAACAAGGATGAATCTGAAAACGTATTCTTGCAACAAGAGCATCCCATACAAGTCCGAATGCGGAGTTACAAACAAATGGTCAACTTCATACAAAGCAATGACAGTCAAAGATATATCACCAACGATGAAGAAACTGAGGAGCGTGTCAAACAGTATATACTCCGCGGAAATATCATACATAACGTGTTATCGAAAATCAAAACGGCAGATGACATACCCAATGTGTTGAAAGAGTTGGAAAATGACGGTGTGATTTACTCTGAAGAAATAAGCCGTGAAGAACTGGTAAGGATGATTCAACGAAACCTAGAACACCCCATGGCTCAAGAGTGGTTTAGTGGTAAATGGGAACTGTTTACGGAGTGCAACATCCTGCAAATGGAAGATGGCGTTGTGAAACAGCATCGTCCCGACCGTGTTATGACCGACGGACAGCATACTATTGTCGTGGATTACAAGACGGGACGGTACAAAGAATCAACACGGGAAAAATACGTCAATCAGGTGAGACGGTACGTCAGTCTGTTGGAGGAGATGGGCATGCCCGACGTAAAGGGCTATCTTTGGTATTTAGGAGATAACATTATTTTGGACACACATAATCAGTCAATCGTATGAATAACACATTTCTACAACATGTAGCACAAGATATCGTCAACAAATATGACGGCCGGTTGCATCGCATCGCTGTCGTATTCCCTAACAAACGTGCGTCGCTGTTTCTTAATCAAAACATCTATGAATTAAAAAACAAAACGATGTGGGGACCTTCGTATTTCTCCATTTCAGAATTGTTCTGTCAACACAGCGGACTGCTCTTGGCTGACCCCATACAGTTGGTATGTGAACTATATAAGAGTTTTAAGAAATATACTGAGACGAACGAGACTCTTGACCAGTTTTTCGGCTGGGGGCAAGTGTTATTATCGGATTTTGACGACATAGACAAATGCATGGCTGATGCGTCGAAAATATTCCAGAACCTGAGCGACCTGCACGAATACGATGACATATCCTATCTGGCTGAAGAGCAGAAGAAAATGTTAAAACGATTCTTCGGCAATTTTAGTGAAAGCCACAATACCATACTGAAAGAGCGGTTCCTGAAAATATGGTCGCAGTTGGGACACGTGTACACAGATTTCAAAGAATGTTTACGCGAAAAAGGCATCGGCTACGAAGGAATGATATTACGTCAGGTGGCAGAGGGCGAACATCTGTCATTTGATTTCGACGAATACTTGTTTGTCGGGTTCAATGTAGTACAAAAGGCTGAACGATTCCTGTTCAAGCGGTTGAAAGACGAAGGTAAAGCCCGTTTCTACTGGGATTACGACACCTATTACATGCCGGGGAAAGATGCGGCATCGCTCAAAATCAATAAGCCCGGCAGTTTTATTGCGCAACAACTGGAAGATTTCCCCAATGAATTAAATAGCGATGATGGGAGCATATACCAACAGTTTGAGGGGAAAAAGGACATCACCATCATCAGCAGCGCTACGGAGAATATGCAAGCGCGCTATGTGGGGACATGGTTAGAAGAGCATCAATTGCTAAAGTGCGACAGTCACACCGCTATAGTCATGTGTAATGAAGGAATATTGCCAACACTGTTGAAGCAAATTCCTGAAGACGTGGAATCAGTCAATATCACATCGGGGTATCCGCTGATGCAAACACCTGTGTCATCTTTCATTCAAGAAGCCATCTCCTTGCAAACAGTCGGTTTGGTCAAAGACAGATACCGTTTACATTACGTTTATTCGATACTGTATCATCCATTAGCCAGACATATCAGCGACAAATGCGACATGCTTATTAAAGACCTGCGTAAAAACCGCAGATTCTATCTGAAACGGCAAGAGTTGATCGAGATGGACAAGAATTTGGCGGTGATATTCGCTGATCTGAACCAAATGGGCGAAGAAGGAAAAACATATCACCCAGCCTTGGCTATGGCATCCTATCTCAGGACGCTGCTTAAACAAGTCGGGACGGGCGCCAAAGAGCATGACGCACAACAGGCCAACGCGCTGGAACAGGAGGCTATCTACCGTGCATATACTATCATCAACCGATTGTATG
>CAMJAO010000274.1 GCA_946403615.1 uncultured Prevotellaceae bacterium | reverse complement strand
CCCTTGTTAAACAGATTAAGCCCACTTGACTGATATTACCTCAATCTACAAGTTCTTATTGGTCATCAGAGAGTTTTCAAATAAGTTTATCTGACACCAATAAATAGATATATGTCCTTTTGTCCTTATGTCTTTATGTCTAAAAAAGTCTTTACGTCAGAAAATATGTACTTGTGTCCTTGGGTATTATCAGAAAATCATTTAATTTTGCAACCGACAACAGATGATGTACTGATTATGGCAGCAAAGAGCGAGAAGAATCTGAAATTGTATTACTCTATCAAGGAGGTGGCCGAGATGTTCGACGTGAAGGAGAGCCTGCTCCGCTATTGGGAGACGGAGTTTCCCCATCTGCGCCCCAAAACCACGGGCAACAAGGTGCGTCAATATACCGAGAAGGATATTGAGCAGATACGGCTGATTTATAATCTCGTGAAGGTGCGCGGTTTCAAAATCGCCGCTGCCCGTAAAATGCTGAATGAAAACCGCGACGGCAGCGACCAGAATGCCCGCATCATAGAAAGCCTCATCACTGTGCGCGACGAGTTGAAAGCCCTCAAGGCACAACTCGACGGACTGTCATAACCCCCAATCAGGCTTATTGGCCCGATGAGTCTATAAGGCTCATCAACCAGATAAACCCTCTTACCCTTAATACTCAAACTTTTGCGCTCCGAAACTGAAAATGGTTTCGGGGGTGATTTGTGCTGCCTCTTTCTTGGTAAGTTGGCGGCTCCAAGCGACGCGCTGCGCGGTGGCTGCACCGGCGCCGCTGTTGTTGTATTCCTGATAGCGGGCGGTCTGCTCGTTGGCGGTGTTGCCCCAGTTGTGCCAACCTTCAGGACGGATGTGGCGGCCCATCTCGCAATTCATGAACAGGGTATAGGCATAGGGACGCCACGGACGGCCCAGATACACCTTGTCAACACCCTCGTCGGCGGTCAGGCGGCAACGGTTGAACACATAACCGTAGCGGATGTCCTGCGGCGTGGATGCGGCGGTGATGTAGGAGTTGATGCGGCTGTGTATCTCGCAATTCTCAAACCATGCGGTAGAGGGACCGAAGATAAAGTCGGTGGTGCCCTCGATGTAACAGTCGCAGAAATAGAGCCGTGTGCCGGCTTTGCCTGTATAGACGGTATCCTGATGCCCCAGCAGCCGACAACCAATGATGCGGATGCGGTCGCCCTCGGTATGGAGTGCCACGGCTTGTCCCAACCGTGCGGAATTGTTCTCGATGGTGATGTTTTTCAGCGTGATGGCGTTGCCTTCAATCTTCAGAGTATAGGTGCGGAAGGTGCCCATGCCTTGCTCCGTGCCAGCCAAGCGGATGTTGGCATGGTCGTCGTAGGTGATGACGGTCTCGTTGACATCCTCACCCAAAATCTCAATGTTGTCGAGCCATGAGGGGATGATGAGTTTCTCTTTATACACGCCGCGTTTCACAAAGATGACCTTGTGATAGTCCATGAACGCACGGCAAACCTCGATGGCTTCGCCTACGGTGCGGAATTGCCCCGTACCGTCGCGCGCCACAACAATCGTGTCGGGGTTGTCGTAAGGGCCGGCGGCATAAACACCAAGCGCGCCGACATATAATAATAAGGTAAGAAAGAATTGTTTCATAGATATTATAGTTTTTAAGTACCCCCTTATCTCGTGGAGGGATGGGTGGCTCATCTTATCTGCAAAATCTCTTGCAGTCCTTGGATGTCTTTGAGATTGAAGATGATGGTTTTCACGTCTTCGCGATCATGAACACGCATGTCGATGGTGCCGTCGAAGATGCCGTCATTGCTGGAGATGACCACCTTGCGCAGGTTGACGCTCATCTGCCGCGAGAGCACTTGTGTCACCTCGTTGAGCAATCCTATGCGGTCGATGCCACGTATCTGGATGCTGGCGTCGAAGAGCAACTGTTTGTGCATGTCCCATTTCGCGTCGATGATGCGGTTGCCGTAACTGGATTTCAGTTTGGTGGCCACTGGACAGTCGCGCTTGTGTATCTCGATGTGGTTTTTGTTGTCGATAAATCCTAGCGTGTCGTCGCCTGGAATGGCATGACAACAAACTGGGAAGATATAACGATGGATGTTGGTCTCGGTGATGAAAATAGGTTTCTTGCGGTTGAAACTCTTATCCACGGTGATGGGACCGTTGGGGTCGTCCTGTTCAGCCTTTTGGTTTTCCTGCTCTTTCTTCTTGCTGTCGCCGCTACTGAGGAAGGGTACATATTTGCGCCATCCGCCGCCCTTTTTCTGCAACAACATCTCGATGTCCTTGTCGCTGAGCAGAATGCGCCGCTCTCCGATGGCCTCTAGCAGTATATCGTGCTTGCTCATGTCATGGAAAGCACACAGCTTGTCCATGACCGAGGTGGTCAACTGCAGCCCGTTCTTCTCCAGGAAAGCGGTCAATATCTCTTCGCCGTTTTTCTGTTTCTCGCGTCCGTATTTGCGCAGGATGGCTTCTATCTTGGCCTTGGCTTTGGCTGTGGTGGCAAAGTCGAGCCAGTTCGACTCCACATGTTGTGAGTTGGAGGTGAGAATCTGCACCTGGTCGCCGCTTGACAGACGGTGACTCAGCGGCACGAGTTTATGGTTGACCTTTGCTCCGATGCAATGGCTTCCGAGGAAGGTGTGGATGGAGAAGGCGAAGTCGAGCACGGTGCATCCCAACGGCAGACGTTTGATTTCGCCTTTCGGGGTGAACACGAAAATCTCTGATGCGAAAAGGTTAAGTTTGATGGCGTCGAGGAAGTCCATCGCGTCGGGCTGCGGGTCGTCGAGTATCTCTTTGATGGTGCGCAACCAGCCGTTCAATTCGTTTCCTTCCTGCAAATCTTCGTCATCATCAGCATTGCTGTCCTGATCGTCAGTTTGCCCTTCTTTGTTCTCGTCTTTGTATTTCCAGTGGGCGGCAAATCCCTGCTCGGCTATCTCGTTCATGCGCTCTGAGCGTATCTGCACCTCCACCCATTGCGCTTCGCTGTCTTGTGCTTTCTTGGGTTGGTTCTCTTCTTCTTTCAGTGTTGACATCAGTGTCAGGTGCAATGCCTGATAACCGTTGGCTTTGGGCGTGCTTACCCAGTCGCGGAAACGGTCGGGGTGAGCGGTATAGAGGTCTTGCAAAGCCAGATAGATGCTGAAACACTCGTTTTTCTCTTTTTTGGGGTCTTGCGGGGTGAAGATGATGCGCACGGCCAGGATGTCGTAAATCTCGTCGAAGGTGACGTGCTT
>CAMJAO010000273.1 GCA_946403615.1 uncultured Prevotellaceae bacterium | reverse complement strand
TAATTTGACAATTTTATTTTGTAAGATTTGAACAGATTTGAAATAATAAACTACCTCTTAGCATGTGTGCAGGCACGGAGGTACCGCCCCGCGGCAGAGGAGGCACCTGTTGGCGGCTGTTAGTGTGTCGCCGTACTCGAAGAAGTCGGTGACTCCTACTTCGCTGATTCCTTTGCCATGGGATAAGGAAGGGCGTGGTCTTAGAGGCACGGAACCGGAGAAGAGAGCAGCGAGCACCGCCGAGCGTTTCCAGCAAATCACGGGACGGCTTACAAAGAGCACTCATTTAGACACTTCCCAAGAAGGAGAGTAATTATCACACTCTATCATCTACCCTAAACCATCAATAATCATGGAACAAGATCCGGCATCCCCATTGCGGGAGTTCAGCGAAAAGATGACGAAACGGCAGTTGCGTACGGCCGTGAAGGGCGGTTTCCGAAAGGAGGCAAACGAGGTAAAGAAGATAATTGCCTCGGAGGTGTCGAAAAGCGGTCTGGGCAATGCCCGTCAGGTGGCAAAGGGGTTGCGTGTGTATGTTTACAGCCAAGGTGGCGGTTTCATGGTGAACACGGTTCCGCGTGGCACGAAGGGCTTTCATAGGAATCGCTTTGGCAAGGAGAAACCTGTGCTGATGTGGGCTGCTGATGGCACAAAGGAACGCTGGTCCAAAAAGTCATATAATAGCCGCAAGTACAAAGCGCATCAAAAACGTAGGATGGGCCGTATGCCCCGGTATGACTATATCACAAAGGCTGAGCGCCCGGCTACTGAGCATGTGGAAAAGCACCTCTTAAGGGAAGTGGATGAAGCAGTGTTGAAAGCAGCGAAGAAGGCGGGAATAGGGTGAGCCTTACTATAGCAAGACTCGTCATGTTAATCACCACCATGTTCCTCCGTCGCTAATCCAGCCTCCGTCGTTTATAACTGCTCGGATAATTTTCCGGATAATGAAATAAAGCCAGGGCAGGAACGCTAGAACCATCAACACAACAGCAACCTCAACATTGAAATTGTAGAGATGATATGCGCCAGCAATAATAAAGGCGATGGAGAAGATGAGCCAAAACAAATATTTCATAAATACGGTTGCTTAGATGTTGCAAATATAATATAAAAGCCTTAAATACCCAAACAAAATGACGAAAAATTTAACTTATAGCATAAAAATCCAAGTTGACGGTAGGGTGTGTTAGAGGGGGCTCATTCGGGGCTCGTGGAGGGCTCGTGGTCTCGTTTAATAATTTATAGAATTTTGACCGATATGGAGAAAAAACATTATCTTTGCAGAGTCAACCTAAAAACCGGAAACCGAAAATGAGAAAACTGTTATTATTTGTGGCTGCCATGATGGCCATGGCGGTATATGCCAAGAGCACACCTGCTGACCAGTTGTTGAAACGATTGAAAAAAGTGCAGAAACGTGGAGTGATGTTCGCACATCAAGACGACCCTGTGTATGGCACCACATGGAAGTGGGACATCGGGCGCAGCGACGTGAAGGATGTGTGCGGCGACTATCCCGCCGTCATGGGGTTCGACTTGGGAAAATTGGAACTCGGTTCCGATGTGAACATCGACGGTGTGCCTTTCGACCGAATGCGTCAGGAAATTATCGACCAGCATCGCAGGGGAGGTTTCATCACCCTCAGTTGGCACCTGTGGAACCCCGTCACGGGCGGCAACTCATGGGACATCAACGGACAGGCGGTGGCGGCGGTATTGTCCGGCGGCCCTCAGCACGCTAAACTCAACGCGTGGCTGGACCGTGTGGCCGATTTCCTCCTCTCGCTCACCGACGAGAAAGGCCGTCGTATTCCAGTCATTTTCCGCCCGTGGCACGAGATGCACGGCGGATGGTTTTGGTGGGGAAGTAAGTCGTGCACGCCCGAAGAATATAAGCAACTGTTTCGTTATACTTGGCAATACCTCCATCAAAAAGGAATAGACAACGCGCTGTGGTGCTATTCGCCTGGTGCCGACCCGAACGAGAGTGAGGACCGCTTCATGACATGGTATCCCGGCGACGATTGCGTGGATATCCTGGGGGTGGATATCTATTGCAACCCCGACACACAAGGCTTTATCAAGAGGATGAAATGCGAACTCGATGTGATGGCGTCGCTGGCCAAAAAACATAAGAAACTGTTCACCGTGGCAGAGACCGGTTATCGCAATACTCCGCAGGCTAACTGGTTTACGCAGGTGTTGTTGCCCTCGCTGCTCGACACCCCGCCGCTTTATGTCTTGCTTTGGCGAAACGCTTGGGACCAGCCCGAGGAAAATTTCGGTCCCGCGCCCGAAAAGAGTTGTGCCGCCGATTTCCGCCTCTTCCATGCCCATCCCAAAATGCTCTTTGCGAAGGATATTCTCCGAAGGTAAGAGGCCGGAGATTACTTGAGGTGCCTTTGTCAAAACTAAATCTTTGTGAATATTTTGGCGTTGTGCCCCAGAAACGTTAACTTTGCACCCAAATTTGCAAATTTATAAGTTATTTATGGCACAAGAAGATGTTTTCAAGAAAATTGTAAGCCATTGCAAAGAATATGGCTTCGTTTTCCCCAGCAGTGAGATTTACGACGGACTCGCCGCCGTGTATGACTATGCGCAGAACGGCGTGGAGTTGAAAAACAATATCAAACAGTATTGGTGGCAGTCGATGGTACTGCTGCATGAGAATATCGTGGGTATCGACTCCGCGATTTTTATGCACCCCACCATTTGGAAGGCCAGCGGACACGTTGACGCGTTCAATGACCCCCTGATCGACAACCGCGACTCGAAGAAACGCTATCGCGCCGATGTGCTCATCGAGGAGCAGATTGCCAAATACGACGATAAGATTCAGAAAGAGGTGGCTAAGGCCCGCAAACGCTTCGGCGACGCTTTCGACGAGGCCAAATACCTGGAGACCAGTCCGCGTGTGGCTGAGACCAAAGCCAAGCGCGACGCGCTCCATGAGCGTTTCACAGCCGCCATGCAAGGACCGGACCTCGAAGAACTCAAGCAGATTATCCTCGACGAGGAGATTGTTTGCCCCATCAGCGGCACACGCAACTGGACCGACGTGCGTCAGTTCAACCTCATGTTTGCCACCAAGATGGGCAGCGTCATCGACGACAGCGACACCCTCTATCTGCGTCCCGAGACGGCACAGGGCATCTTCGTCAACTTCCTCAACGTGCAGAAGAGCGGCCGCATGAAGATACCCTTCGGCATCGCCCAGATAGGCAAGGCTTTCCGCAACGAGATTGTGGCACG
>CAMJAO010000272.1 GCA_946403615.1 uncultured Prevotellaceae bacterium | reverse complement strand
TGTCACGTTCTCGATCAGGATTCCCTCGCATTTATACAAGTTAATCAACTGTGGGCGAAGAGCCTGACCCATACCGAAATGGCGGTCGTTCACATCAACACCGTCTTCAGCGTGTTTCAACAGACGCGGACGTGTCAGTTTCTGATACTCTGTCACCGATTCGTTCCATCCGAAACGGGGATTACTGCACATCGGCCACCACGTCTCATTCGAACCGTTACCGTCGATGGTTCCCTCGCCGGTGATGGCCACGTCGGTCTCGTCATATGCGTAAATCAACGGTGAGTAGTTCCAACAGTCAAGGCCTTCCCAGCGGGTAAGCACTTCCGGGTAGAGGGTGCGGTCGAATGCGAACAGCAACGTCGCGCCTTTCTCCACCACCAGGTTCACATGGCTTTTCAGACGGATGGCTCCCGTATTCCACGTGCCGGCAGGCACAATCACTCGCCCGCCGCCTGCTTTTGAGCAGGCATCGATGGCTTTGTTGATAGCTTGTTGGTTTTTAGCGGGGCTCGCTGTCAATTTGGCACCATACTTTGTAATGGGGAAATCGCGCTCGGGGAAAGTCAACTGACGAATGCTTTTCTCCAACGCTTTATACTCGCTGTCCCATTGGGCTAGCAATGACAGGGGAAACAACATGCAAAACAGCACGGTCAGGGCTTTTTTCATCATAGGTTTCTGTATTTTCTGGTTTTAGGGATCTGGGTTTACTGTAGTTTGATGCAATATGACATATTGCGATGCAAATATACAAAATAAATATGGTAATTTGGCAGACACTTGTAAGAAAAATCCGTTATTTTTCCGAAATCGTTTGCAAATTTGGCAAGAGAGGGACATTCCTATTCACAAATAGGGATTTACCTTGACTTGAAGTCAATTCTTTTTCTTATCTTTGCCAACAGAAAACCATCATGCCATGATTATGAAAAAATTATTCTTTTTACTCAGTTTGTTGTTGGTGACTGCTGTGATGCCGGTCTCCGCACAAGACCTGCGCAATTCCCACAACAGTTATGCCGGAAGGATTGAGAGCGACGGTACTGTGCGCAACTCCTATAACAGTTATGCTGGAAAGATTGAGCGCGATGGCACCATACGCGATTCTTACAGCAGTTATGCCGGTAAGATTGAGAGCGACGGCACCATACGCGACAAATACAACAGCTATATCGGAAAGGTGGAGAGCGATGGCACCGTGCGTGACAAATACAACAGTTATGCTGGAAGGATTGAAAACGACGGGTCGGTGCGCGACTCCCACAACAGTTACATCGGAAGTGCGAGAGGCGTGAAGAAACAGTGGGCGGCTGCCTTCTTCTTCTTCCATTTCTTTGCCAGATAGCACAAGTCCGCATGGACGATTGAACCCAAACAGTTTGGGTTGTATGAATGAGCGCAAGTCAGGTTTGTGCTCATTTTCTATTTTAGAGGCTGCAAAATTTGGTTTTTCGGCTCCTTATCCGTACTTTTGCAGAAAATAAGAACTTAATTCTTTATACAATATGGAAACCATTAACAATTTTGACAATCTCGTGGCGCATCTCGCACAGATTGGTAAACGGAAAAAAGTGGCGGTCGTCTGTGCTTCTGACGATTCCACGCAGTCTGCTGTATTCCTCGCTCTCGAGGCTGGTATCATCGATGCCGTGTTCGTCGGCTGCAAGGATAAAATCGAATGCACCGAGGGCGCACGCAAATATGCCGACCATATCTCTTATGTAGAGGCTGGCGACCCTGATGATGCTGCTGCCAAGGCGGTGGCGCTTGTGCGTGAGGAAAAAGCCGATATCCTCATGAAAGGCATGATCAATACTGACAATCTGCTACATGCCGTGCTCAATAAAGAAACTGGCATATTGCCCAGAGGACGTGTTCTCACACATGTAACAGTGTCGCAAATACCGGCTTACAACAAACTGCTTATTTTTACCGATCCTGCCGTCATTCCTTATCCCACTCAGGAACAAAGGGTGGAGCAGATTAAATATACCACTTCGCTATGTCATTCATTGGGTATAGAGAAGCCGAAAATAGCGCTCATCCATTGCTCAGAGAAAGTGAGCGAGAAAGCCTTCCCCTTTACCGTAGGATACAAGGACATCATTGCGCAGGCGGAGAACGGCGACTTCGGTCCATGCGTCATCGACGGACCGCTCGACCTGAAGACTTCTCTCGACCGCCACAGTCTGGAGAAAAAGGGCATCGTTTCACCAATCAACGGTGAGGCCGATGTGCTCATCTTCCCCGACATCGAGGCTGGCAATGTGTTCTACAAGACCATCACGCTCTTCGCAGGTGCCGAGACGGCTGGCATGTTGCAAGGTACGCTTGCTCCAGTGGTTCTCGCATCTCGTGGCGACAGCAAACAATCTAAATTTTACAGTCTGGCTGCTGCCTCAGTCGTAAAATAAATACCATTTCGCTAAAGACCTTAATGACCTTAAGAGCCTTAAAGTCCTTATCGACCCTAAAAAACTTCAAATAATGTCAAAACTCATCATTAATTCTTACGAGGAATTTGCTGCGCATCTGGGAGAAGAACTCGGAGCGTCCGACTGGCTTTTGGTAGACCAAGACAGAATCAACCTCTTTGCGGATGCCACACTCGACCATCAATGGATTCATGTTGATGTGGAGCGAGCAAAGCGCGAAAGCCAATATAAAAGCACCATCGCACACGGATATCTCACCTTGTCGCTTTTGCCTTACATGTGGGACCAGATTATCGATGTGCGCAACATCAAGATGCTGGTCAATTACGGCATGGACAAAATGAAGTTCGGACAACCTGTCGTCACTGGCTCAAGGGTCAGACTGGTTACCAAACTCCATAACATCGCCGACTTGAGAGGTATCTGCAAGGCCGAGATACAGTTCAAAATAGAAATCGAGGGCCAGCGAAAACCGGCTCTCGAGGGCATCGCTTCATTCCTCTATTATTTTGATCAAAATTAGTTGTCGACACCATACGCTTACTATAATCATGGCGACTTTCACAGTCGCCATGATTTCGGCGTGCTCGTCAACTAAATTCGTTCCCGAAGACAGATATCTCTTAGATAAGGTCATCGTTGAATCGGCAGATGAAAATTTCGATGCTAAGGAACTGGCTCCTTACGTCAGGCAGAAACCCAATACCAAATGGTTTTCTCTCGTCAGAATACCCCTCGCCACCTATTCTCTCTCGGGGCGGGATTCAGCCAGTTGGGTCAACCGCGCATTAAGAAATCTTGGTGAACCGCCAGTATTGTACGATTCCTTGCAGGCGGCGCTGTCGATCAACGACCTCAATGTGGCCATGCAAA
>CAMJAO010000271.1 GCA_946403615.1 uncultured Prevotellaceae bacterium | reverse complement strand
CCGCTGACAGGCGAAATCAGGTCGCTGGCGGCTTTCACACTCTCCACGGCGCCGAACTCCTCGCCGGCTTCCACCTCGTCGTCCACTTCGGGCATATCCACATACACCACATTGCCAAGGGCATGCTGGGCATAGTCGGTAATGCCGATATAACCAAATTCGCCTTCTACTCTCACATACTCGTGCGACTCTGAATAATAGAGTCCTTCAATTACTTTTGCCATAATGATAATATTGTTTAATTATAGTCCTTAATTATTGTCAGCCTCCCTTCTTATCCTCCGAGGGGGATGAATGAATCGGAACTTTTGTTTTGATTTTTTTGTGTAACTACTCCCTCCCCGCGGGGAGGGTCGGGGTGGGGGCTTTACCTCTTATAACGTTTCTCGTAGAATCTCTTTTTCACCACTACGCCGGGAAAGGTCTTTTTGCGGATTTGTATCTCCACTTCTGTGCCCAATTTTCCGTAAGCGGCATCTACCAATGCCATGCACACGCTCTTGTCGGTAGAGATAGTGTGATAACCTGTGGTCACCTCGCCAATCTTCTCGCCGTCTTTCATCACGGCATAACCATGGCGTGGGATGGCGCGGTCTTGCAGTTCGATGCCTACCACACGTTGCTTCACACCCTCGGCTTTTTGATTCACAATAGCATCCTTGCCGATGAACTCTTCCTTGTCAAGTTTACAGAACATGCTCAGACCGGCCATGACGGGAGAAATCTCAGCCGACAACTCATCGCCGTACAAAGGCAGTCCCACTTCGAAACGCAGGGTGTCGCGACATCCCAGTCCGCAGGGCTTGCAGCGTCCGCTCTCCATCAGCTTGTCCCAGCAACTGCGGATAAAGTCATGCGAACCGTAAATTTCAAAACCGTCCTCGCCGGTATAGCCAGTGCGGCTTACTACGATGGTCTCTCCGTCAATCTCGAGATACTTGGCGGTATAGAACACCAGTTCTTTGCAGGGGATGCCAAGCACTTCTTCAGTCACAGCCTCTGAATCAGGTCCTTGTACGGCCACCTGACCATAGTAATCGGAGCAATGCTTCAACTCAATGTCGAAACCATTGGTATGCTCTTCCATCCAAGCCACGTCTTTGTCGATATTGGCAGCGTTGATCACCAGGAAATAGTCGTTGTCGCCCATCTTATACACCAACAGGTCATCTACAGTGCCGCCATTCTCATAAAGCATCATGCCATAAAACACTTTGCCGTCCTCGGCGCCTGTCACATCATTGGTGAAGATGTGGTTCACATATTTCTCCGCATCGCGGCCACGGACGGTCACTTCGCCCATATGAGACACGTCGAATACACCGCAGGCCTGACGCACGGCGTTGTGCTCGTCGATAATCGTTGAATACTGAATGGGCATGTCGAAACCGCCGAACGGTTGAATCAATGCACCCAATGCCACATGTTTGTCATAAAGACAGGTTCTTTTGTTTTCCATATTGTTGAAGGTTGAATATCAGGTTGATAAACGGTTCTTTTTCTAAATGAAGTATCAGGTCATCCAAACGCGATGGAAGAGCGTTGTCAAACGCTTCAGGGGTGATCTCTGTTCCTTTCAGCCGTCGGATAATGCCTGCGTCGATGTCGCCCGTCTGGAAATAGTCGCCCAGGATGTTCATCGACTGCAAACGGTTGTTCTTCACCTCCATGCGTATCTCAAACTCGCCGGCGCCTTCTATGCGTCCTCGCCGCACCACCGTATATCCCGGATTGCGGCCGTAAATGAATTCGTCGGTCAGGTATTCTTGCTCAATGGCTTCTATCGCAGTAATGTCAGTCGTGTTCAGTGTCAATTCCCCGTCGCAGAGATGTTGGCGGATGGATGATATCACTTCGCCCAGACCGAGGTTGACATAATCTTTCAACAGCGCGATATGTTGGCGTACGCTCTCCACGCCTTTGCTCTTCAGTTTGTCGTCAGATGGCGTCAGTGCACCCGTCATATGGGCCATGTTGGTGTCATAGAGCAGGGTGCCATGCACAATACTCCTGCCTGGAATGTGGTAAAAGGCGTTGCCCGACACTTTCTTGCCCTCTATCAGGATGTCATTGCGACCGGTGGCTTGCGCTTCAACACCCAGATGAAACAGTGCCAGTGCCACCATGTTGATGTATCGGTTGAATGTGAAATTCACATTTTCGTCGCGCGTAATGTATGAGAGCATCACATTGCCCTTGTCAGCATACACGCAACCGCCGCCGCTCTTCCTACGGAACATCTGGATGCTGTTAGCCCTGCAATAGGCGGTGTTCACTTCCGATTCTATCAATTGATTGCGCCCGAATATCACTGAGGGCTCCACCTGCCACATAAAAAACAGGTCGTCATCATCTTCGATATGACGGGCCGCATATTCTTCCATAGCGAGGTAAAAACTCAACCGGCGTGTCTCTTCTTCTGGAAGCGCAATGTATTTCATAGCCAATATTCCCTCTTCCTCTTTTTCCCCTACGTTTATCCCTTATACATGGCGATTCCTGTCGCCGCTTCTATCGTTTGCAAATATACTCAAAAAAATACATCCCACCAACCTTTTCCCGTGAAAAAAACACCTCTGTTTCAAAATAAATTTCGGGCCGTTTCAGATTGATTTCGAAACGGTCCGAATGCTGTTATTCTTTAAGCAAAAATGCCTTAAAATCTTCAAATTCTTTACTCAGGGGAATGCTTTGTTTCTCACCTTCCATGAATTTGGCCAACCGAGCGGGTATTTCCACGTCGCAGCCAAGAATGGCGTCGGTCTTTTCCTTGAATTTCGCAGGATGGGCAGTCTCGCAGAATACGCCCTTCTCACCCTCTTGCAACTGCTCTTTCAGGGCTTGATAACCACATGCTCCGTGTGGGTCAAGGATGTATCCCGTATTCTCATGGCATTCGCGCATGGCGGCCATAATCTGTTCGTCGCTGTAGGTCGCACCGCTGATATGGGCGCAGATGGTGGCATGGTCAGCGCCGTACAAATCCAGTACGCGGGCGAAATTGCTCGGGTCGCCCACATCCATCGCGTTGGCTAACGTCTGTATACTGGGCTTCGGGTCGTACACTCCACTCTGCAGATATTGGTAGAAGATATCGTTGGCGTTGTTGGCGGCGATGAAGCGTTTCACAGGCAATCCCATCTGCTGACCGAACAGTCCGGCTGTGATGTTGCCGAAGTTGCCGCTCGGTACACAGACCACGAGATTGGAGTTTCCGTTCTCGTCAAAGGTCAACTCACCCTTTTCTTTCATCCGTGCGTAGGCGTTGAAATAGTAGAACGCCTGGGGCAGGAATCGTGCCACGTTGATGCTGTTGGCACTCGTCAACCGCATTTTCTCGTTGAGTTCCTGATCCATAAAAGCATTCT
>CAMJAO010000270.1 GCA_946403615.1 uncultured Prevotellaceae bacterium | reverse complement strand
CCATCATAGAAAAACTTTCGATGGACGACATGAGAAAAATCAAAAAGATATATTCGCCCATCATAGAAAAACTTTCGATGGACGACATGAGAAAAATCAAAAAGATATATTCTGATTGGTGGGTAAAACACAAAGACTCGGGGCTTCAGGAAATGAGATTTCAATGGAGAGCAAAGCATCTATTTGAAGATACTCCATATATGTGGATATAACAGTTCTGATACGATTGTAATATTCTAAGATGAAAACGGAATCTTATTCAAAATAGTAATGGCCATTACTGTAATGACCATTACTATTATGCAGCGGAGTTACGACCTTTTTGAAGCCTCTTAATTCTTGGATAATTACAGGTAATTATTTGAATTTCTGTTCGAAACACCCAGTTTGAGAGGCACATTTTGTCGACATTTAACATCTTTTCCTCCGAAAATTTTGCCGGTTCGGAAATTTGTAGTAATTTTGCACCCACTTTCGGCGTAATCGCTGGCAGGAAGAAGAGTAGCCTCGCTATGTTGCGTCGGATGAACCATCAATATTTAAACGTTTAAACAAATGGATTTGATTAAGATTGCCGAAGAGGCATTCGCAACCCCGAAACGCGAGAAAGACGACAAATTCGGCCCGGGCGATACCGTGACCGTCGCGTACAAGATCATCGAGGGTACCAAAGAGCGTATTCAGCTCTATCGCGGTGTGGTTATCCGCATCTCCGGACATGGTGACAAGAAACGTTTCACCGTCCGCAAGATGTCAGGCACCGTGGGTGTGGAGCGTATCTTCCCCCTGGAGTCACCCAACATTGACTCTATCACCGTTAACAAACACGGTAAAGTGCGTCGCGCCAAACTGTACTACCTGCGCAAACTGACAGGTAAGAAGGCCCGCATTAAGGAAAAACGCGGTGCAAGACCCGTAGAATAATCCATTCAAGAAAATTGCTCTCCTCGTGTTGAGGAGAGCATTTTTTATACGATTTGCCCCTGACGCCCCCATTAACCTGGCCCAAGCAATGAGAAAAGAGGCTACGGTACCCTACATGGGCAAAAGCACAACATTCGGTGCTTTGACGTTGATAACATCACATAACAATTAACCCTGGACAGCCCAGGGTTAATTGCTTAATGGCCTTGCAGGCCGATTATTAGTTTGAGATCGAATAATATAATAAACTATCTTTTTTATTCGATGACCAGTTTGCGTGCGATATGGCTCTTCGCCGTGCTGATTTTGACAGTATAGATGCCCTTCGGCAACTGTTGCATGTTAAGCAACACCTCCTGACCGCGCGTCAGGTTGTTGAAGTATCGCGACTGGCAGATACGACCCTGTTGGTCATACACCATCACAGTGGCCTGTGTTTCGGCGTTGTTGAAGAGCACACGCCACAGCCCTCCCTCTTTCTTCATGCTTATCGGTTGCTCGCTGCCATAGATCGATGGTATGCCTGAAGATCCTGCCAGTTGGAGTGCCATCTTCAGACCCTCGTAAGCATCTATCTTGCCATAGCCCCAGCGACTGTTCCACTCATCGTTGCCCGTGAATTCATCTTTGCGTGATGTGGTGGCCACGATGTCATGCAGTTGTTCGCAGCTCAGGTTCGGGTTGGCCTGCAGCCAAAGCGCCATGGTGCCGGACACCACGGGAGCAGACATCGACGTACCAGTAAGTGCCATATAGTATTGGTCCTCACCATTGACATTGATTTTATCAACAAGAAATAGACCGTCATCACTTTGTTCCGTAATATAGTCAATGGCAGATACAATCATGCCGCCCGGTGCAGCCACGTCGGGTTTGCGCAGTTCCGGTCTCATGGTAGGACCGATAGATGAGGAGGCGTCAAGGTCATTCAGATCACCGACAATATCCATTTCTTGAGCATCCATTGTTGTCTCCAATGTCAGGCTGTTGACCTCGGTATTGGTTACATAGTTTCCCACACAGAAAGCTTTCTCGGCACATTGCCCGATGCCACCTATAGTCATCAAAACTAAATTTCTTTGCCCAACAGGCCTAAGATGTCGTTTTTTTTATGTACTTTTGCATCCTCAAATGACAGTAAGGTAAAAAGAATGAAAGAATTAGCATTGAAGTACGGATGCAATCCGAATCAGAAACCGTCACGAATCTTCATGACCGAGGGTGAATTGCCCCTCGAAGTGTTGAACGGCCGCCCCGGCTACATCAATTTCCTCGACGCGCTGAACAGTTGGCAGTTGGTGAGCGAACTGAAAGCCGCCACAGGTCTGGCATCAGCTGCATCGTTCAAGCATGTGTCTCCCGCCGGCGCCGCCGTGGGTCTGCCCCTGAGCGACACATTGAAACAGATTTACTTCGTGGGCGACATCGACATCGACGACTCACCCATCGCCTGCGCCTACGCTCGCGCACGCGGCGCCGACCGTATGAGTTCGTATGGTGATTTCATCGCATTGAGCGACACCTGCGACCGCGCTACGGCCCTGCTCATCAAACGCGAGGTGAGCGACGGCGTCATCGCACCCGATTATACGCCCGAGGCACTGGAGATTCTCCGCGAGAAGCGCAAGGGTACTTACAATGTCATCAAAATCGACCCGGCTTACCGTCCCGAGCCCATCGAGCGCAAGCAGGTGTTCGGCATTACTTTTGAACAAGGACGCAATGAGATACGGCTCGACGACCCCGCACTCTTCGAGAATATCCCCACCGCCAACAAGACCTTCCCCGAAGAGGCTCGCCGCGACCTGATCATCGCCCTCATCACACTGAAATACACACAGAGCAACTCGGTGTGTTATGTGAAAGACGGACAAGCCATCGGCATCGGTGCCGGACAGCAGAGCCGCATCCACTGCACCCGTCTGGCAGGCAACAAGGCCGACATCTGGTGGTTGCGCCAGCATCCGAAGGTGATGAACCTGCCTTTCATTGAGAAAATACGCCGCGCAGACCGCGACAACACCATCGATGTGTATATCAGCGACGACTACGACGATGTGCTGGCCGACGGCATCTGGCAGCAGTTCTTCACTGAGAAACCCGAGGTGCTGACCCGTGAGGAGAAAAAAGCATGGATAGCCCAGAACACGAAAGTGGCACTCGGCAGCGATGCGTTCTTCCCCTTCGGCGACAACATCGAGCGTGCCCACAAGAGCGGCGTGGAATTTATCGCCCAGGCCGGTGGTAGCGTGCGCGACGACCATGTCATCGCCACCTGCGACAAATACGGCATCGCCATGACCTTTACCGGCGTAAGACTGTTCCATCATTAAAGGCCATCAAGAAGCCCCTTCTACCTCTCCCGAGGGGGAGAACTAAATTAGAATTATCAGTAATATACTTAAAAGCCCTAAAGTAATCTCTCCCTCCCCTCGGGGAGGATGAGAGAG
>CAMJAO010000269.1 GCA_946403615.1 uncultured Prevotellaceae bacterium | reverse complement strand
AGGTGTCGCCTTTTGCATCATGTGATAGAGTGTGGTTTTTGTTCTCACGGATATTGCCTTTGACATAGGCCTGGTCGATGCCGTCGGGGGCGATGCCTGCTTCAAAATCTTGTGTGAAGAGCGTTTTACGACGGGTGTCGGGTCCCATCTTATAGTAATTGTTTACGAAGTTCACTGCATGGCAGTTGCCGTCGGTCGTGCGGTTATGCCAGTTATAGACCACATTATTGAAGAGGTCGAGTCCGCCAATGGGCCTGTTTTGTCCGTCCATGCCACCGCCCATGCTCCAATTACGTCCTTCACAGTGGAGCAGCATATTATGGTGCCATGAGCCTTTCTGTCCGTCGATGGTGGCAGCATATCCGTGATTGGTGCCGTCATCATAGTTTTTATGTCCAGTGATACCGAGCGCCTCGACAATCATCGAGTACTGGAAAGAGATGTTTTTCGCGCCACGTCCTGAGACAGTCTCATCGGTACCCCATGCGGCCGTGCAGTGGTCAACGATGGTATTGTCGCTTCCTGAGAGTCCCATCGCATTGCCCGTATCCTGACCATAGACACCCAATCCGCGTTTGAAGCGCACAAACCTGCAGATATTGTCCGATCCGATGTTGATGTTAGAGGCTTTCAGGCAGATGCCTTTACCTGGAGCCGTCTGTGCGGCGATGGTGATATTGGGTTTGGTGAACACCGCCCCGAAATCCATTTCGATGATTCCGCTGACATCAAACACAATGGTATGAGGCTCCGTGATGTCAACCAGTCCGTAGAGCAATGAGCCCGGTGTGTGGTCATTGTTGAGATTGGTGACATGATAGACCGAGCCGCCACGTCCGCCCTGTGCGAAACGGCCGTAACCCTCAGCACCCGGGAAAGCGAGTTGACGGGGTTTGAACGACCATAGTACGCCCGTCTCAACGTTGCCGTCATTATCCACCTCATCTATGCGCCAATAATACGTGCTCATGGAATAAAGCCCATTGACATCATATGACGTCTGTCCGGCATCGAGCGTGGCCAATTGAGTCAGGTCATCAGGATTGTTTTCGCTGAAATACAGGATATGTTCACGGATATTGTCAGAAGGGGGAGTCCACGAAAGGGTAACCTTTCCGCCATCACAATCAGCATGCATGTTGCCGTTGGCGGGATACGGGTCTTTGGCAGTGGTGTTGACACTGGCAGTATTGAGTTCGAAGCCGTTGATAAGAGGTGCGGTGAAAGCATTCGCCTGCCCGTTGTCGGGTGTGCCGGGCTTACCCGATGACGTGGAAAATTCGAGCACCACATCATCACCCTCGTTGTTAATGGTGAACACCGTGGTGAGCAGACAAGCATCGGCAGCGAGCGGTTGCAAGAAAGATGGAACAACATTCTCATGCACCACCGTGCCATTGCATTTCACGGTTATGGGATAAGCATAAAATTTCGTCGGGTCTTCCCAGCAATTGTGGTAGGTTTGCAACGTATGCGTTCCTACAGGCAGCCCTGAGAGTCTCAACGAAAAACTACCGCATACTCTCGGGTCGAGCGTCAGTCCGTCGAAGGTGAGACGTCCGTTTTTCTCTTTATATTCCGCCTTTTGCACATAGGTCTTACTCCATCCGGTCCGCATCTCATATTCTTGGTCGGTTGGACAGAACAACTCACAAGTTATTCCATCGACCGTAAGCACGTCGGAAAAACCCTGCTGTGTCTGCCAAATGACAAAACCGGGTTCGAGCACCTCTTGTGCCTGACGGTTGGTGATACTGATATCCACTTTCAATTGGGGCAAGTTTTGTGCCTTCAATGCGACCGAAGACACGAACATCGCACACAGCGCCAACAACCGCGACGCTTGGCGGCAAAAATCATTCATTTTCAGGTACATGTTTTTTAAGCAGTTTGGTATTCTGCTGCAAAGATAAGGAATAAATACGAAATACGAAATATGAAAAGCGAAATCTTTACAAATTACGAAATACGATATACGAAATCATTTTATAAGGTGGATAAGATTACACGAACGGGGGTGAGAACGTCTTTTGTAAAATAGTAATAAGGTAAAAAAACGATTAACATGAAAGAAAAAGCAATGAATGTGAAGTTGGTGGTCAGACCCATCATCGGATGCCTGACACACAGTCATTTTTGGGAAGGGCCGTGCCGTGCAGGTTATGCGAAGGACATGACTCCGGAAGCAGAGAACGCCGCTGCTGAGGCAGCTTTCACCGCAGCCACAGAGATATTAAAAGGGGCTACTCCGGAGATAGATATGTTGCCGGCCATTGATGCGCGTTATGATGAGACTTTCGTGGTGAGCCGCGAGGTATATGCACAGATAGAAGAACGGATGGACGAGGTGGATTTCTTCCTCTGCATGAACTGGCGCATCCCGAAACTGGAGCGCTATCGCAAGCCGGTAGTCATCCTGCAAAATGGTAACGAGGGCATCGACTTCGCCGCCTATTGCCGCAGCATCGGCGTGGAGGCCTACGTGTGCATGGACCTGCCCGACCTGAACGAGATAGCGCATGCCCTGTGGGTGCGTAAAGTGGTAGCCAACACGCGAGCATTGGTGTTGACCCACGGATCGATGCCCACCTTCGGTCTGCAAAGTGTCATCCGCGACCCAGAACTCATCCGTTCGCGCTATGGCATGGAGATTGTGAAATTACCCTTCCGCGATATCTTCAAATACATGGACGAAGTGACAGATGAGGAGGCACGTCCCATTGCCGAGAAAATCATCGGCGGGTCATTGGAGACGAAGGTTCGGAAAGACTGGTTCGTCAATGACATCAAATACTACTTGGCAGCCAAACGTATGATGGATGCTTATGATTGCAATGCCTTCTCCACCGCTTGCCATGAGTTATGCACAAGCGAGATACCGCAAAACAGGAAATTTACGCCCTGCGTATGTCACTCTTTGTTGAAAGACGAGGGTTATCCGAGCGGTTGCGAAGAAGACCTGAACGCACTGTTGGCGATGACCATCATGCAAGCCGCAGCCATGCGTCCGGCCTTCATGGGCAATCCCAACATGGAGAGCGACGATCTGCTTCGTATCCACCATGCAGTGCCAGCACTCTGCATGAACGGTTATGGTAAGAAACCACTGAAATATAAACTGTGGGCATTCACAGGTCAGGGCTTCGGCGGCAAATTGCAGGTGGATTTCACTGAGAACGAAGAGAAATACATCACCTTGGGACGTTTCAACCCGATGGCCGACACGCTCAGTCTCGGCCGTGGTGAAGTGCTGAAATCAGAGTTTGACGCTGTTTATTGCTCACCCTATTACTACATCAAGATGGACGATGCGCGCGCATTCATGCACCAGTTGGCTGATTTTGGCCATCATCAGGTGCTGATTTTCGGCGATTACACCCAAATGTTGCGCCAGATAGG
>CAMJAO010000268.1 GCA_946403615.1 uncultured Prevotellaceae bacterium | reverse complement strand
TCGCAATCCTGAAATGCCATAGGTTCAACGGTTGTCAATCCTTCTGGTAAATGAACAGAAGTAAGATTTTTACATTCGCGGAACAAACCTTCGGGTAATAGCCTGACGCCATCAGGAATGACAATTGATTCGAGAGAATAGTTCTTGTCGAAGGCATAACGACCCAATTTCTTCAACGAGGCAGGCAACGGGGGAAGCATTAATTCGCCGCAATCGTAAAACGCCCAGTCGCCTATTTCCTCAAGCGCGGGCGATAAAGATAACCGTTGAAGAAGAGTGCATCCTGCAAACGCGCCCTCGTCGATGTATCTCACACTTCCAGGCATGTTCACCTCGGCGAGTTTGTCAGTTAAAGAGAACGCATGGGAACCAATCCGTGTCACGCCATCGCGCACGGTATATGAGCCGCTTTTGCCCGGTGCGACGACAACCAGGGTAGAACGTTTCGCGTCGTAGATGTCGCCATCGTCCTTGACGAGATATTTGTTTGCTGGTGACAGGTCGATATCATTTAACGCAGAACAGAGATAAAAAGCATTGCCGGAGACAGATTTCAACGAAGCGGGCAACGAAATGTCGCTCAACTGACTGCATCGGCGGAAAGCATCCTCGCCGATACTATCCAACCCTTCGCTAAAATGAACCGCTCTCAACTGTCCGCAATCCTCAAAGCCACCTTTACGGATAACTTTCAGTGTAGGCGGCAAGGTCACCTCTTCGACCGAGCTACCCAGAAATGCGAACTTTCCCACCTCACGCAAGGTTGACGGCAGGTGCTGATGCCCCTTCTTCCCTAATGGAACAACCAAAATTGCCGTTTTATCCTTGTTCATCAACAGCCCTTCGAATGACGCATATTCGGGGTTTGCATTGTTGACCTCGAAGCACTCCAAATTATTACTGTGAAAGGCGGCATCACCTATTTTAATAAAAGAAGCGGGCAATACGACTTTTTTTATTTTAGCAGAGAAAAAGGCAAAAACACCAATCTCTTGCAACTTGGCAGGAAAACTGCCGTTGGTGACGCCACTTTCAACAAAAGCGTAGTCATGAATGACCTGCAATTGTGACGGCCATTGGATGACATTGACAGAATCGCATTTTCGGAACGCGCTTTTCCCGATAACGCGAATACTGCCAGCCAAATTCACATCTTTGAGCGTTGAAACATATTCACACATATCTTCGGGCAAGCCACTAACGCCTTCGGCCACAGTTAGACGCTGCAACTGACGAGCACGGGAACAAATGCCCTTGCCCAGTTCCTTCACAGTGCCGGGAATAGTCAAAGAACGGAGACTCGTCCCTGCGAATGCTTCTTCGCCTATGTATTCCAATCCATCAGACAGTACGATTTCAGCAAGTGGGGTTTGGTAAAACGCCTCTTTCTCAATGCGACTGACAGAAGCCGGCACCACCACTTTGTATTCATCGAGCGCCTGGTCAACATGGAACGCCCCTTCACCGATACACGTCACCTTGTATTTATTCCCGTTTCTGTCGAGAGCGAACGTGGGAATGACATATTCAGGATAATAATAGGATATAGGCAGCGGTTTGTCAGGTAGGCGTGTTATGACACGCACCACCTTCGCTGTTGACTCCGAGGTAATTTCATACTTGATATTTTCGAATTCAAAATTGTTGGAAGCGGTCTGTGCCATTGTAATCGTACTTAACACTGTAAGCAAGAAAGATAAAAGAAGCCGATATCTCATGGTGGTTGATTTTGTTTTTTGCAAAAATAATGCATTTTGTCATTATTCTAAACATAGTCATGTCAGAGGTTAGGGATTTTATATTTTTTTAATTTTTCGCCAGTTCGACAATGTATGTTTTTTTGTGATAATTTTGGACAACACGGCAAGGGTTACGGCTTTTTTGTTTATCTTTGCCACGGTAAAATCTATGGCTTATGAACCTAAATCTCACAGCAAATATTCAAATGCCCGACCATCAATTGAGAAGGGTGGTAATAGACCTATGCAACAAGACGGGAAAGCCCTTGTTGAAACTATCGACAAAAGATTACATGGACAACGGACTGGGCTATCTGGTAGAACAGTTTGACGGTCAGGCCGGATTGGTCAATATTGAGGTGTTCAATGAGTTGCAGCATACCATCACAGGATGGCCAGGCGGCAAGCCCGACGTGGATGACTCTACACGACCGGAACGCGCCAAGCCATACCCCAAACGTGTAATCGTGTTCTCGCCCCACCCCGATGACGATGTCATATCCATGGGCGGCACCATCCGCAGATTGATGCAGCAAAAGCATATCGTGGATGTGGCATATGAGACCTCGGGGGACATCGCCGTCGGTGATGAAGAAGTGAGACGGTTCATGCATTTCATCAACGGTTTCAACACCATCTTCGCCCATGGTTCTGACGAGGTAATCAAACAATCTTACCAAATGGTGAAATCATTTCTCAAAAAGAAAAAAGCGGGCGACATAGACAACGAACTGATACTTCGCCTGAAGGGATTAATACGACGCGGCGAGGCACGTTTGGCATGCGAATACAACGGCATAGACAGTCAGCACATTCATTTTCTGGACCTGCCTTTTTATGAAAGCGGTAAGATTGAGAAACTTCCTATGAGCGAAAATGATGTGATGCCAGTAATGGAACTGTTGTCGGAAATACAACCGCATCAGATATATGTGGCAGCCGATTTGGCCGACCCCCATGGCACCCACAGGAAATGCACCGATGCAGTGTTGGCAGCCATCGACGAATTGAAAAAGAACGGAGCGGAGTGGTTGAAAGATTGCCGGGTGTGGATGTATCGTGGCGCTTGGGCTGAATGGGACGTGGCAGACATAGAGATGTGCGTGCCAATGAGTCCTGAGGAATTGCGTGAGAAGCGCAACGCCATCCTCCGTCATCAAAGTCAGATGGAGAGCGCGCCTTTCCTCGGCAACGACGAGCGACTTTTCTGGCAAAGGGCTGAAGACAGAAACCGCGACACCGCCAAACGATACGACGCACTGGGACTGGCTTGTTACGAAGCAATGGAGGCATTTGTGGAGTATAAATTCTGATTTGAATAGAGATTTTTAATTGATTCATTACGGTTTGTCATTATTTTCATCTACCTTTGCACCATTATGAACAACAAACAACGCATCACACACGTCATACTGCTGGTCATCATATCTGTTGGCCTGCTGATTATCACACAGTCGTTTTGGATGTCGCTCGGAATCCTTATTCTGATCGTGCTCGGAGATTTTGCCTGGGGACGGTTTTGCGATAAATTAGAACGGAAAAAACGCGAGAAGGAAGAGACGGAGGATTAATTGACAATTCACAATTAGCCATTCTCTCTCGTGAGCGATGTTATTATATATGTAATCCGTAATTAAATACACCATTGCATCTCTTAAATCAACTATATACCCAG
>CAMJAO010000267.1 GCA_946403615.1 uncultured Prevotellaceae bacterium | reverse complement strand
CGCACTACGTTCGGGACGTAGGGGTCGGGCGTTCGAGTCGCCTCATCCCGACCACAATAAAAAGAAGGGCTTAAGGGTCCTTCTTTTTGTTGTATAGGAACCTAGGGTTCTGAGCCAAAGGCCGACTCATCCCGACCACAATAAGAAGAAGGGCTTATGGGTCCTTCTTTTTGTGGGTACGTAGGGTTCTGAGCCAAAGGCCGACTCTTCCCGACCACAATAAGAAGAATGGCTTAAGGGTCCTTCTTTTGTTGTATAGGTTCCTAGGGTTCTGAGCCAAAGGCTGACTCTTCGGACATAATAAAAAACCGCTGTTTCCAGCGGTTTTTATGTTATAAGTACGCAAGGTTTAGCAATTAGTCTTCCACCTTCTCCATTTTGAAGTCATAGCCGTTCCAGCGGAGGAGATAGTAGGTGTTTTCGGCAGAGTCGTTCTCGAAATCTATTTTATGGCCGACGAGTTCGATGTCTTTCCCCTGATCGGGCAGTTTGACAGTATAAGTGTCGAATTTATTCATGGCCTCATCCACTTTCTTGCTCAAGGCTGCATCGGGTGTCATGATGTCGGTGGTTGGGTTGTAGTCATAGAAGGTAAGCAAGTGCTCGTCAATGGGATCGGACTCATGTGCCTCTATCAGCCAGAAAGCCACCAGTTTGTGTCCGTTGTTACGATTCCAGAAACAGCAAACGGTGTTCCAATCATATTGTGCCATAAAAAGACATGACATAAAACCAGTTTTTCTGTGGTCTTGGATTTCGAATTCGGAATTCTTTTTGTTGGACTCGATATAGTCACGAAGCACTTCATTGGGTTTGTGATTGGCAAATTCCGAACAGAAAGCGAGTGCAAAACGTTCGATGTTGATACCTTTACCACGAACAACGTTTTCAATTGGATGAGACGCCCACTCACGGCGGATACCGGAAATTTCGGTTTGGTCATCATCTTTCTCGACAGACTTAGACGCCTTTTTCTTGTCAGCCTTTGACTCCTTGGTTTTGTCTGTTACGGTTGTTTCTTGCTGTTTTTCAGCATTTTGCGTTTGGTTGGCTTTATCCCCGCATGCTCCCAGCATAAAAGGAATGGCTGCCAATGCCACAAATAATGTTTTTCGGTTCATAAGTAATTATATTTTAGAGTTAGGTGTTCCATTGAGAGATTTAATATGTTAAGGACAATTGTCTGCTAATCATGCCCACACTTGAGGAAAGTCAGAGTGGATTATATGATTAAAACTCCACATAGGGTTTGAGTTTTTCGATGACATCGGGCGGGAAGTCGCGGTGAAGGCGTAAATCGTCGAGACTCCGCAGCGGGCCTTTCATCCTGCGGTAATCGTCGATGGCACGGGCACGGTAAAAACCGAGATAGGGATGTTTCTTCAACTCATTGACGCTCAATTTGTTAAGATTAATTTTCCGCACTTGTGCCCCTTTTATCTCGAAATAAGACAGCGAGGCCTCGGGGAAGCCCTCTATCTCGCGCAACTGCTCCACGCTGCAGTATCCGCCCAACCGTTCACCATAGCGCACGATGGCACGGGCGAAGGCACTGCCTATGCCAGGCACTTTCTTCAACATCGTAGTATCGGCGCCGTTAAGTTTGATATGCTCACCGACTGACAGTTTCACGGGATGCATCACCGTATCGCGTACATACGGCTCACGCTCTTCCACCAATGTGGCCGCCGGAGCATAGTCGGAGGATATCTGGATATACGGTTCCATCTGCTTATATTGCTTGACGGTCAAGCCATAGAGGCGGGCAAAATCCTCGGGCTTGCGATAAATGCCGCCCTTTGCCCTGAACTTGTATATATTCCTGATCTGCCATTCTTGCAGGCCCAACCGTAGGAACTCGGTAGAGTCGGCTGTATTCGGGTCGAAGGGGAAGAGTTCGGCCTGCCTGCCATCCACCTGATAGTATTTCCTCTCACGGGGAGGATACTTGCGGCCATAGCGGGTGCTGTCGTTCTTTTTCCATTTCACGGGTACCACTGCCAAAGAATCCTCTTCGCTCACCGTCGTCTTTTCCATGCCTCCCCCCACAAAGAAAAACACCGCAGCCAATGCAGCCGCCACGACCAGCACGACAATGAGCACCTTGCGGTCGGACTTCTGGAAAGTGAGGAATTCTTTGAAGGACATGAGATTGATATGAGGTTTGAGATTTGAGGTTTAAGGTTTGAGATTTCCTTTCAGGAGTGAGGGGAACAGATGGGTATTTTTGCCCTCAATGCTCCTTGCAACTTGCACATAAAGGATTCTTATATCACTCCCAACTGGTGGAGGAAGACAGCCACGATGCAGAGAGGGCAGACGAATCTGACCAGGAAGAGGAACACATGATAGGTCGCAGCCTTACCTTTCCCCCAATTGGTCAACTGGTCGGCCACGATTTTGCGCGGGATATACCACCCCACGAACAGACATGTGAGCAATGCGCCTATAGGCAACAGTATCTGGGCGGTGAGACTGTCGCAGAAGTCGAGCAGCGTCATTCCGCCAATCTTCAATCCGTCGACAGCGCCCATCGACAACGAGCAGAGCACACCTATCACGCAGCAGATGACCGTAACCACCCATGCGCCTTTCTTGCGCGACACATGCAACTCCTCATGGAAGAAAGCGGTGCCTATCTCGTGCATAGAGATGGTGGAGGTGAGTGCTGCGAGAGCCAGCAGGAAATAAAACAGTATCGCGATGACATAGCCAACGGCAGGTGTAAACGCCTGTTGGAACACATTAGGCAACGTGATGAAGATGAGCGAAGGGCCCGAATCGGGATTGATGCCCACAGAGAAAGCCGCAGGGAATATCATCAAGCCCGCCATGATGGCGATAAACGAATCGAGCAGCGCGATATGTGTGGCAGAGCGCACCAGATGTGTATCACGCTTGAAATACGAGGCATAGGTACACAGACAGGCCGTGCCCAGACTGAGTGAGAAAAACGCCTGACCCAAAGCCTCCAAAAATACGCTGCCGCTGAGTTTCGAGAAATCGGGTTGCAACAAAAACTTGATACCCGACGAGGCACCCGGCAACGTGCACGAGGCTATCACGATGACCACCAACAACACCAACAATACAGGCATCATCAGTTTCGATGCTCGTTCGATGCCATGACGAATGCCGCGGACCACTACCAAATGGGTGAGGACGATGAACAAGACGGTCCAGATAACCGGTTTCCACGGATGCGAGGCGAACGAGCCAAAATAGTCTGACACCGCCTGCGGATTGTCGCCTAACTGCCCCCCGACAGACACCAACAGATATTGAAGGCACCAACCAGCCACCACGGCATAGAAACCGAGGATAATCATCGATGTGATGACACCCAGATAGCCCGTAATAGTCCACGGAGTCTTGCCCGCCAACTTACGGTAAGCACGGGCTGCATTGGTATTG
>CAMJAO010000266.1 GCA_946403615.1 uncultured Prevotellaceae bacterium | reverse complement strand
CTGCGCTATTGGTACACCGACCCCGACACGGGCGAGGAGGAGGAAATCCTCATCGAGAACACTGAGACGCGCGACCAGCCGAAAAACAAGGAGAAGGCGTTGCTCTTGCTCAAATCACAACTCTACGACCGCGCAATGAAGAAACGACTCGAGGCTCAGGCTAAAATCGAGGCGGGCAAGAAAAAGATAGAGTGGGGCAGCCAGATACGCAGTTATGTGTTTGACGACCGGCGTGTGAAAGACCACCGCACCAATTATCAGACCACCGATGTGGATGGCGTGATGGACGGTAAAATCGACGGTTTTATCAAAGCCTATCTCATGGAATTCCCGGTGACGGAGGAGAATTAAAATCCAACCGATCTTTCCATTGGAGACACCACCCTGACCCTCCCTAAGGATGGTATAATTGGCTGAGTATTGTCTTCACTCCTTCACTCCTCATAACCCATAGAACCTTAAAACCTTAAAAACCTTATAATAATGAGCAACAAACAGAGAAAAAACGCAAAGATTGCCGCTCGTGAGAAGAAAGAGCAGCAACAGGGCAGTACAGTAGTGAAATGGATATTCGGTGCGCTCTTACTCTTGGCCATCGGTTTCGTGTGCTATACCATGTGGCTGACAACCTGATATGAGCGGACTGGAGATTGAGCGGAAGTTCCTTGTCAAGAAAGACATAGATTTCAAAAGCCGCGCTTATGCCTCATACCATATCCGGCAGGCATATATGCCCTGTAAGGGTGTGACGGTGCGGGTAAGGGTGCGCGACGACCAGGCGTTTCTTACTATCAAGGGACCGTCGACGAATGGCGGCCTGTCGCGTTATGAGTTTGAAAAGGAAATCACACTCGACGAGGCAGAACATCTCATGCAACTCTGTGAGCCGGGCGTGATAGATAAACGCCGTTATCTGATCAAAAGCGGCGACCTGAAATTCGAGGTCGATGAGTTCTATGGCGACAATGAAGGCTTGGTGATGGCCGAGGTGGAACTTCACTATGAGGATGAGGCCTACGAGAAACCCGATTTCATTGGCATGGAGGTGACGGGCGACCGCCGTTTCTATAATTCACATTTGCGCCGCATGCCGTTCATCCTTTGGCGCGCCACTTTACCAGAAGAATACCGATAAGGGCTGCCAGTGTACAGCCCGTGGCATTGGCGGCAAAGTCGAGCCAGTCGCCGCTTCTGCGCCCACCGGTGCAGTAGGCTTGCAGCAGTTCGATGACTCCGCTCATCACTACCGGAGCGAGCCAAGCCCAAAGAAATAGTTTGCGTCCGTCGGCACGTTTGTGGCGGCGGACGTATTCTGTCCATATCACCCCACAGGTAAACAGATACATTAACGTATGTTCCCACTTGTCAATGTAACTGATGTTGTCGAGTGGTGTGGACGGGGGGGGGCAGAAACAAAGTACCCAGATAATGACTATCATCGCGCACGAAAAGGGATAGCAGGTGATAAAATGACGTAAAAACCGCATCTTTGCTTAGAATTTCTAAATTTGTTGCAAAATTAAAGCATTTTTTTGTAATTTTGCCGACTTGAAGGAGGGTTTTTCTGACAGTGCTGTGAAGAGGCATTTTTATTTCTGTTAATGATGGAAAAAACGACAAGAGCAAGTTTTGCAAGCAAATTAGGCATCATTCTCGCTACTGCTGGCTCGGCCGTTGGGTTGGGCAATATTTGGCGCTTCCCTTATATGACGGGTTCTAACGGTGGTGCGGCGTTTATCTTTATCTATGTTGCTTGTGTGTTGGTGCTTGGCATCCCTTGTATGGTGAGCGAGTTTGTCATCGGTCGCCGCGGTGCGGCCAATGCTGCGCGCGCATACGGCCGGGTAGGCAAGAGCAAGATGTGGAAAATCGTGGGCTTTCTCGGCGTGTTGGCAGGTTTTCTCATCGCTGGCTATTATGCCGTGGTGTCAGGTTGGTGCCTGGAGTATGTCTATGGCTCGGCTCTTGACAAGATAGGTGAGGATTCCGATGCCATTCATGGCTATTTCCAGACATTTGTACATGACCCGTTCCGTCCAGTGTTTTGGGCGGTGTTGTTCTTGCTGATCAGTCATTTCGTGATTATACGAGGCGTGCGCAACGGCATTGAGAAAGCATCAAAAGTGCTGATGCCCACCTTGTTTATTTTGTTGCTGGTCATTGTGGTGTCAGCGTGTCTGTTGCCCGGTGCCGACAAAGGCATTGCTTTCCTCTTCAAACCGGAGTTTGACAAGGTTGACGGCAATGTGTTCCTCGGTGCGCTCGGGCAGTCGTTCTACTCGTTGAGTCTTGCCATGGGCGCCATATGCACCTATGCCTCCTATTTCACGCGCGACACCCATCTGACGAAATCGGCGGTGCAAATCAGCGTCATCGACTGTCTGGTGGCTATTCTGGCGGGTCTGATGATTTTCCCCGCAGCCTTTTCCGTGGGTGTCAGTCCCGATTCGGGCCCGTCGCTTCTGTTTGTCACCCTGCCCAACGTCTTCCAGCAGGCATTCTCACCTGCGCTGGGCTATGTGGTGTCGCTGATGTTCTATGCGCTGTTGTCATTGGCAGCCCTCACCTCTATCATCTCGCTGCATGAGGTAAGCACAGCCTTCCTTGAAGAGGAGATGAATCTCTCCCGTAAGAAGGCGGCATTGATTATCACGGCTTGCTTCGCTGTGATTGCGACTTTCTGCTCGTTGTCGCTGGGTAAGTTCGACGGCTTGTCGCTTTTCGGTTTGCCTCTCTTCGATTTGTTCGATTTCTTCACTGCCCAGATACTCTTGCCTGTCGGCGGTTTCCTCACTTGTATCTTCCTCGGCTGGTTCGTGCCCAAACAGACGGTGCGCGACGAGTTGACCAATGGCGGCACCCTGCGTGGTACATTCTTTGCTGTCTATCTCTTCCTCATCCGCTTTGTCTGTCCGCTGTGTATCCTTGCCGTCTTCCTCCACCAGTTCGGTGTCTTCCATTGGGCCGGATTCTTGTAAGCACACACCTGCTCCACTCCCATCCGCTCTCATAAACTCAACAAGCACCCTCCACCCTAAACCCTCAACCCTAAACCCTCAACCCTAAACCCTCAACCCTAAACCTTCCACCCTAAACCTTCCACCCTAAACCCTCCACCCTAAACCTTCCATGTCAGAACGAGGTCATTTCAACACCCGATTAGGTATTATCCTCGCCACTGCCGGTTCGGCTGTCGGCTTGGGTAATGTGTGGCGTTTCCCATTCATGACAGGTCAGAACGGGGGTGCGGCCTTTATTCTTATTTATCTGGGATGTGTCTTCTTGTTGGGCATACCGGGCATGGTTGCGGAGTTTATCGTAGGCCGTCATAGCAATACCAATGCAGCCCGTGCTTACCGTAAGTTGGCGGGCAAGACTCCGTGGACCATTACGGCCTATCTGGATGTCATCACATCGATGATTAT
>CAMJAO010000265.1 GCA_946403615.1 uncultured Prevotellaceae bacterium | reverse complement strand
TGTCGCGTGTCCATCCGTAGTTACCGTTCAGGGGATAGACCTTGCCGCCGTCTATATAGTTTTCGTCGGTGACAGGTTCTACCAAGTCAACGTATTCGGGCATTTGCTTGAGTCCTTCAGCCGCTTTTTTCGTGAGTGGCATATATCCCCTGCCGTCGCGCTGCCTTGAGCCGTAGAGTTGCTGCAGGTCTTCTTCGGTGATTTCCAATTCCTCCATGGTTGATTCGGGCAGGTCGTTGATCAACCGCACCCAATAGGAGAACTGCACCTTGTCGGGTTGTTTATTGGCTTTTCCGTCAAGGTAAATCATCTGGTCTTTGATTTGAAGCGTCTGCCCAGGCAGTCCCACGCAACGTTTCACATAGTTTTCACGCCGGTCGGTGGGACGGGAGATGACATCGCCAAACTCCGCGGGGTTGCCTTTGACCGTCTCAGCGCCGCGATACAGCACCTGCTGGAAGAAATCCCATTGCTGCTGCCGCGTCATGGAATCGACAGGCAACGGAGCCTGCAACTGTTGCAGACCAGCCGAGTAGCACAACTGATAGTAGTCTTGCGCCTGATATTGGGGACTGTTGGCCAACGTGTCGCCGGCGGGGTAGTTGAACACCACGATGTCGTTGAGCTCCACATGACCGAGTCCTTTGACGCGGCGATAGTCCCAATGCGGCCACTCGATATACGACTTGATGCCGAAGATGGGCAGTGTGTGCTGCGTGAGGGGCATGGTGAGCGGTGTCTGCGGAATGCGGGGACCGTAACTCAGTTTGCTGACAAAGAGGTAATCGCCCCTGAGGAGTGATTTCTCAAGCGACGACGACGGTATGACATAGTTCTGGAAGAAGAACAGGTTGATGAAATAGACCGCCACGAGCGCGAAGATGATGGCATCGACCCAACTCATCAGCACACGGATGGGTTTCTCAGAGTCTTTCCACCATTGCCAGCGGATTTTTTTACTGATATAGACATCATAGATGAAAGGCACGAGAATCAATCCGAGCCAACTCTTCACCCAGAAGAGGAACAGGAGATACAACACGAGGACGATGATAAACTTCGTCCACTGTTTCTTCATATTCAGGTTTGCTTTTCTTTTGTCTATCATTATTGGGTTGAGGGATGAGGGTTTAGGGTTTAGTGTTCTTATTGGAGACCTTCCGAGTATTCCGAATACTCCGAGCCTTAAAATGGAAACATGTCGCTGATGGTGAGGAGTCCTTGGTGCTCAAGGGTATATTCTGCGGCGAGCACGGCTCCGAGTGCGAATCCTTTGCGCGAATGGGCATCGTGGGTGATGGTGATGCAGTCGGCCTCACTGTCATAGGTGATGGAGTGGATGCCGGGCACCTCGTCGCGACGGATGCTGTCAATGGCCAATGCGCTGTCGTCACAATCGACGGAACCGCTCACAGTGCCGTCGGGTGCGGTCAGTGTGCCTTTTGTCCACGTCTGCTTCCGGTCGAGTTGGCCGATAATCTCCTCTGCCAGGGTAATGGCTGTGCCCGAGGGAGCGTCAAGTTTATGTATATGGTGGGTTTCCTCCATGCGTACGCTGTACTGCGGGAAATCGTTCATCAACTTCGCCAGATAACGGTTGACGGCAGAGAAAACCGCCACGCCCACGGAGAAATTAGAAGCCCAGAAGAGCGTCTGTCCGCCCTCGGTGCAGAGGCGGCGCACATCGTCGCCGTGCTCTTTCATCCAACCCGTGGAACCCGACACCACTTTCACGTTTTTGGCAAATGCTTTCAGGTAATTGCCGTATGCTGCTGTGGGAGAGGTGAACTCTATGGCCACATCGGCCGAAGCAAAAGCCTCACTGTCGAAATCCTCTTGGTTGTCGATGTCAATGACCGCTACAATCTCATGGCCACGGCTGAGGGCGATCTGTTCTATCATCCGACCCATTTTGCCATAGCCTATCAAAGCTATTTTCATATTAGTAGGTGTTAATTAACGGCTGCAAAGGTACGTCTAAGCGCGTAAAAAAGCAAATGTTCACATACATTTTAATCTTTTTTTTTGCCGTGTAGTGTTTTTTTGCCAAAAATAGTGTAATTTTGTCAGTCAAAATCCCCGATAAATCCAATCAGTCACAAGACCTCCATGGAACAGTTATTGCATTATTGCTGGAAACATAAACTGCTGCCTCTGAGCGACCTCCGGACAACCGACGGCCGCGAGGTGGAGGTGATTGACCCCGGTTTGCACAACCATCATGCGGGACCCGACTTTTTCAATGCGAAAGTGAAAATCGGCGGCACATTGTGGGTAGGTAACGTGGAGATACACGACGACGGCAACGACTGGTATGCGCACGGACACGACCATGACGCGGCTTACGACAATGTGGTGCTTCATGTGTGTGGACGTCCCGGACGTGATGTGACAACCACCCAAGGGCGCGTGCTGCCTCAGTTGCAAATCAGCGTGCCTCAGTCGGTGAAGGATAATTACGAGGCGCTGTTGCAGGCCGACCGCTATCCGCCTTGCTATCAGATTATCCCCCGTCTGTCGCCCCTGATGATACACAGTTGGCTGAGTGCCTTGCAAACAGAGCGTCTGGAGCGCAAAACCACCGACATACAGCATCGTGTGGAGCGTTGCAACGGTTCATGGGAGGCGGCCTATTTCGTCACTTTGGCGCGCAGTTACGGTTTTGGCGTCAACAGCGACGTATTTGAGGAGTGGGCGCTCAATCTGTCGCTCGGGGCTGCCGCTCATCACCGCGACGACCCCATGCAGGTAGAGGCGCTGTTTCTCGGTCAGGCAGGATTGCTCGAGGCCGATGCCATGCCTGAACGCTATCAGGAGGAAGCGCTCAAAGAGGGCTATTTCACCCGTCTGAGAAATGAATATCTCTTCCTGGCGCATAAATTCAGCCTCTCGACCATCGACGCCACCCATTGGAAATTCCTGCGTATGCGACCGCAGAACTTCCCCCATATCCGCATTGCCCAACTCGTGCGCCTCTATGTGGAACACCGCACCGGGTTGCGCCAACTCGTAGATTGCACCACGGCTGACGACTTACGTGCACTCTACCGCGTGGGAGTGACCCCGTATTGGGAGACGCATTATGTCTTCGGAAGCTCTTCCGACAAAAACGCCAAACGCATGTCGCCCTCATCGCTGAATCTGCTGATGATCAACACGGCCATCCCCATGCTCTTCGCATACGGACGCCACACGGGCGATGAACGCCTCTGCGACCGCGCATTCGACCTGTTGGAGCAGTTGAAAGCCGAGAACAATAATATCGTGCGTATGTGGAGTGATTGCAGACTCGATGTGAACACCGCCGGCGACAGTCAGGCGCTCATCCAACTGAAAAAAGAATATTGCGACCGCAAAGAGTGCCTTCGCTGCCGAATTGGGTATGAGTATCTGAAGGGGATCCCCCATCATTCTCATCCACTCCCATAA
>CAMJAO010000264.1 GCA_946403615.1 uncultured Prevotellaceae bacterium | reverse complement strand
TCATAGTTGATAAAATTAGTCCCCACTACAAGGGAAGGGAGCAGTTAGAACTCCATAAACAGGCAAAGCGCCTTTCTCGGATTTTTAAGGAGACTGTTGCGATTAATGATATTCACGCCACAGTTTGTTGATGTTCTTTTTCACGTACTTATAGCCGATTTCTTCAAGTTTTTCATCAATTTCAGAAACCGCTCTTACGAAAGCGAAGCGTTGCTTGTACTCAGGTTTTTGGTAGTCGCCATACTCCACGTCAAAATCAATCATCACACCCGTCATCACATCAGGCCATTCTATGACTTTCCGATAGTGGGTAGGCCCGCCCACTCCCCAGACAAAAGCGCTTAATTTTTTGGGATCTTTCGGGGGAGTGTTGGCGATCTCTTCAGCGCATACTTTTGCCATGGACTCCACGGGTGACTCTTTCAGCCATTTTTGGATATTTCTGACCTGACTTTTCGACAACACAAACGTGACCTCCGGCAAATGTTCAATCTTGTCTTTCTTATTGCGTATTGGCGACATCGCACCTGCAAAGCCGCGTATGCGACGCATATAATATTTACCCGACAGTTCGTAAATGGTGAAGTGGGTCAGGTACAGTCCGTTGTTCGAGCCGCGAGTCTCACTGTGATAGAGTAAATGGGCACCTTCAGGCACCTTCTGAGCCTTAGAAGCAAGGCATAGCATCAGCAACAATGCCATCAAAAATGTTGTCCGTTTCATCATAAAATGTGTTTTCAGGTTTTCAACGGCAAAGATACAATAATTCAATGAAAATAATTAAAGAAATAAGAATTTTTTGAACCTTCGTGGGAGACTCATAGGAATCACGAAAAGTCACCTCTGCCACCAGAGCAGGAGAATGGACGGCCTATGCCACAGGACATGGCATCCCCGCTCTCTCAACTGTCATGCGCCAAGCCATTGAGAATCTGAACAAGAAGAAATAACCCAATAGAAATGCAGCCATGGCTGCATTTTTATTTTTTATTAAAAAACATTTTGATATTTTTGGTAATGTGCTCTACAGGTATTAAATTTGCAAATGGAATGTTCGATAAATAGACTATCTTGAGTCAACAAGTTAATCGTTCCCCAAAATAGTTACTATCATGAAAAAGAATATCATCGGAGTATTGACCACCTATTTAAGGAGCTTATTTATAGTTGCTGTCATATTGACAAGCAGCATGGTATATGCACAAGAGAACGACAGCACCAGCACCAACACCGGCAGAAAAAAGGTGGGCGTGGTGTTAAGCGGCGGTGGAGCAAAGGGCATGGCGCATATCGGTGTGCTGAAAGTGCTGGAGGAGGCAGGCATCCCCATTGATTACATCACCGGCACATCGATGGGCAGCATTATTGGCGGACTGTATGCCATCGGTTATAATGCGAACTCGCTTGACTCCATGGTACGCGTGCAAGACTGGAGTTATGTCATTACCGACAAAGAGGACTTGCGCAATCAGAGCCTCAGCGACCGACGCAAGCAGAACACCTACATCTTCACCACGGGCATGACAATCGGCAAGCATGACCAGACTGCCGGCGGACTCATCAAAGGAAAGAATCTGGCCGAACTGTTCCAGCAACTCTGCGTCGGTTTTACCGACTCGCTCGATTTCACCAACGACCTGCCTATCCCCTTCGCCTGTGTGGCTACAGATATCGTGAATAACAGCGAAGTGGATTTCCACAGCGGACGGTTGCCACAGGCCATGCGCGCCTCGATGGCCATTCCCGCAGCGTTCTCGCCCGTCAGAATAGGTGACAAAGTACTGGTGGATGGCGGTCTGCGCAACAACTACCCTGCAGACCTTGCCCGTGAGATGGGTGCAGACATCATCCTCGGTGTCACAGTACAAGGAGCGCCAAAGATAGCCGAAGAACTTGGAGGCACCATGAGTATCCTCAGCCAAATCATCGATGTGAACTGTAAGAACAAACTTGAAGAGAACTTGGCCATCACCGACTTACATTTGCAAGTGGACACCAAAGGCTACGGTTCGGCCAGTTTTTCACAGTCAGCCATCGACACACTCATACGTCGTGGTGAGGAGGAAGCCATGCGTCATTGGGATGATATCATGGCACTGAAACGGCGTATCGGTGTCCCTGATTCATACAAGCACCCCAAACTTCATCCGATGCGCCCGAAGATGATGACCGAGAAGCATTATATCACGAACATCACCTACGAGAACATGACGGAGCAGGATAAGCGATTTTTGCGCGAGAAGTTTCATTTAGACCGGATAGACAGCATTGACGCCACTCTTGCTCAAGAGTTGACCACGTCGATGCGTGTGGATTTGTTTTACCAGACAGCCGAATGCCGTTTTGTGCCAGAGAAATTGAAAAAGAATCAACCTCGCACAAGAATTCATGGCATCTGGAATCAAGTAGAAAAAGAATGGGATGAAGCAGACGGAGTGCATGTCTTCTTGTCAGCGGGTAACCGAAAATCAGCACAATTTCAAGTGGGCGCACGCTATGACACAGAGGAATACGTTGCCATGCAGTTGGGACTCGACATTCCGTTTAAGACAGCCATACCGATGAATACAGACATCACACTGCGTCTCGGCAAACGACTGATGGCTCGAGGTGAATTGACTGTTCACCCGCGCAGCATCATCCGTCCTTCACTCTCATACACTTTCTATCGAAATGACGTGGATGTCTTCTTCAAAGGCGATCGCGATTACAATATCCAATACAATCAGTTCCAGGCTGAGTTAATTCCCATCAGCCACGACTTGCGTCACTTTAATATTCAATATGGTTTGCGATGGGACTATATGCACTACCGCAATAAACTCGGTTCGGAATCGTCGATGCAGGTGAACCTCAAAAATGAGCATTTCATCAGTTACCACGCACGTGTAAACTACAATAGCGAGGACAACTGGTATTTCCCCAAGCGGGGCGCCCGTTTCAAGGCTGAATATTTCTATCTTACCGACAATTTCGCTAAACTCGACGGTAAACCCGGTATGAGCGAAGTGGATGCCAATTGGCGTATGTCATTCACCTTTGGCAGCCGCTTCACCCTTCAGCCGATGCTTTATGGCCGTCTGCTCTTCGGTTCTACCATCCCGCCTGTTTTTGGCAATACCATCGGCGGCGACTGGTTCGGTCATTATGTTGAACAGCAGATGCCCTTTGCCGGAATCGGTAATATGGAATATGTCGGTCATCAGTTCCTTGCAGCCCAACTGCAAGCCCAGCAACATATAGGAAACAACAGTTATGTGCTGTTCCGCATCGCTGGTGCCCAGCAGTCAGACCGTCTGAAAGAAATCTTTGACAACCGTACACTGTTAGGAGGTCAGATAGCCTACTTTTACAACACCATCATCGGTCCTGCAGGAGCCACTCTCGGTTATAGCAACCATACCAAAAAAGTGTCCTTCTTCATCAACCT
>CAMJAO010000263.1 GCA_946403615.1 uncultured Prevotellaceae bacterium | reverse complement strand
ACTGGCTCACGTTCCTCTATGCCACCGCCAAAATCGGCGCCGTGCTCGTCACGGTGAACACCAACTACAAACAGGCGGAGTTGGAATACCTTTGCAAGGACTCTGACATGCACACCCTCTGCATCACTGACGGCACATGGGAGTGCGACTATGTGGAGATGACCTACAAAATGTTGCCCGAACTGCGCGAGTGCGAACGCGGACATCTGAAGAGCGAGCGTTTCCCCCATATGAAAAATGTTGTGTTTATCGGCATGGAGAAATACCGTGGCATGTACAACACCGCAGAACTATTGCTGTTGGGACAGAACATCGAAGACGAGGATCTTGACAAGGCAAAGAGCAATGTCACCTGCCACGACGTTGTCAACATGCAGTACACCTCGGGCACCACAGGATTCCCCAAAGGTGTGATGCTCACACATTATAACATCACCAACGACGGATATATCACAGGCGAGAACATGGAGTTTACGCAAGATGACAAACTCTGCGTCTGCGTGCCGCTCTTCCACTGTTTCGGCGTGGTACTCGCCACGATGAACTGCCTCACGCACGGATGCACCGAGGTGATGGTCGAGAAGTTTGACCCGCTCGTTGTGCTCGCGTCGATACACAAAGAGCGCTGTACGGCTGTCTATGGCGTGCCCACGATGTTTATCGCGGAACTTAACCACCCCATGTTCTCGATGTTTGACATGAGCAGTCTGCGAACGGGCATCATGGCAGGCAGCCTTTGCCCCGTGGAACTGATGAAACAGGTGTCGGAAAAGATGTTCCTCACCATCACCAGCGTGTATGGCCTGACAGAGAGTTCGCCGGGCATGACCCAATCGAACATCCACGACACCTTTGAGCAGCGCTGCACCACCGTGGGCCGCGACTTCCCCTTTGTCGAAGTCAAGGTGCTCGACCCCGAAACGGGCGAGGAATGTCCCGTAGGTGTGCAGGGCGAGATGTGCTGCCGCGGATTTAACGTGATGAAA
This sequence comes from uncultured Prevotellaceae bacterium, assembly GCA_946403615.1. Lineage (GTDB taxonomy): Bacteria > Bacteroidota > Bacteroidia > Bacteroidales > Bacteroidaceae > Prevotella. Next base: position 2,445 of record CAMJAO010000263.1, on the reverse strand, counting down.
GGTTACTACAAAAATCCGCAGGCCACAGCCGAGGTGATAGACAAGAACGGATTCCTCCACTCCGGCGACTTGGGCGTGAAGGATGAGCAGGGATTCTACCGTATCACCGGACGTATCAAAGACATGATTATCCGTGGCGGTGAGAACGTCTATCCGCGCGAGATAGAGGAGTTCCTCTACCACATGCCCGGCATCAAGGACGTGCAAGTGGCCGCCGTTCCGTCGAAGAAATACGGTGAAGAGGTGGGCGCGTTCATCATCCTCAACGAAGGCGTGAAGATGGAACCCGAAGATGTGCGCGACTTCTGTAAAGGAAAAATCGCCCGATACAAGACACCCAAATACGTGTTTTTCGTAGACGAGTTCCCATTGACAGGCTCAGGAAAAATCCAGAAGTTCAAGCTCAAGGAATTAAGTCTCAAACTCTGCGAACAGATGGGAATTGAGGTGATATAATCTTAGTAGTTAAAGAAGTTAAAGAAGTTAAGTAGTTAAGCCATTACTTTTCGCAATATGAGCGGAGAGATGGTTTAACTACTTTTTTAAGTAGTTAAGAAGTTATAGAAGTTAAGTAGTTAAGCCATTACTTTGAGCAGTTTGACACTCCACCTCAGTCCATGTCTTTGAAAAAGGGGAATGGCAGATGCCCACAAACTTACAGAAAACCCCGCCCCAACCGACTCTTCTAAAAGGGGGATGCTGATGGAGGCTTTTCTCAAGATGGGGAATGAATTCGTGAAAAACTTTATGAAAACTGGCTGGTAATAGGGGATTTTTATCTAATTTTGCAGCATGATATATCCGAAGAACTTTGAGGAAAAGATTGGTTTTGACGAGATACGGCATTTGTTGCGTGAGCGGTGCCTCTCGACACTGGGCAAGGAGATGGTCGACAAGATGGCTTTCTCCAACAATTGCGACACAATCAACGAATGGCTGACACAGACGAGGGAGTTCCGCCGAATCCAGGAGGAGGTGGCAGAGTTTCCCCTGCAATATTTCTATGATGTGAGAGCGAGCGTGGCACGTCTGCGCTTGGAGGGCACGCACATGGAAGAGAACGAGTTGTTTGACCTGCGCCGCTCACAAGAGACGGTGTGCCGCATCGTGACGCTGTTGAACCATTCTGACACTGGAGACGACGAAGAGGCGAAGACCTATCCCTACCCTGCCCTGCAACGTTTGACGGATGGCATCACGACGGTGCCGGGACTGATACGGCGCATTGACCAGATATTAGACCCATACGGCAAGATACGCGACAGCGCATCGCCCGAACTGATGCAGATACGCAAGGAACTGGCCCGCACCGAGGGCAGCATCTCACGAATCCTGAACAACATCTTGCGGTCGGCACAGAGCGAGGGACTGGTGGAGAAAGACGTGACCCCCACCCTGCGCGACGGTCGACTGGTCATACCCGTGGCTCCGGCAATGAAACGCAAGTTGAAAGGCATCGTCCATGATGAGAGCGCCTCGGGCAAGACCGTGTTTATTGAGCCGACAGAAGTGGTGGAGGCCAACAACCGCATCCGAGAGCTGGAGATGGACGAGCGACGCGAAATCATCCGCATATTGACGGAATTCGCGAAGGAGATACGTCCGCATGTGCCGGCATTGCTCGACACCTACCGTTTCCTGGCGAAGATAGACCTGATACGGGCGAAAGCGGAGTTGGCAAGGCTGTTCCAGGCGATCGAACCGACGATGGAGAACCGTCCTTACGTCGACTGGATACGCGCCATCCATCCGCTGTTGCAACAGTCATTAGAGAAACAGGGCAAAAAGGTGGTGCCGCTCGACATCATGCTGACGCGCGAGAAACATATCCTCATCATCTCGGGACCGAATGCCGGGGGCAAATCGGTATGTCTGAAGACAGCAGGACTGTTGCAATATATGTTGCAATGCGGTTTGTCAGTGCCAGTGAGTGAGCGCTCCAAGACAGGCATCTTCGACCATATCATGATAGACATCGGCGACGAACAAAGCATCGAGAATGACCTGAGCACCTATTCGAGCCATCTGCTCAACATGAAAAACATGATGCGTCAGGCCGATGACCACACGTTATTGCTGATAGACGAATTCGGCACGGGCACAGAGCCACAAATAGGCGGCGCCATCGCCGAATCAGTGCTGCGGCAGTTTTGTAAGAAAAAGGCGTGGGGCATCATCACCACGCACTACCAGAATCTGAAGCATTTCGCCGAGGACCACGAAGGCGTGGTAAACGGGGCGATGCTCTACGACCGCCATGAGATGCGCGCACTGTTTCAGTTACAGATAGGTCAGCCGGGCAGTTCGTTTGCCATTGAGATAGCAAGAAAGACGGGATTGCCCGAAGAAGTCATCAAAGACGCTTCAGACATCGTGGGCAGCGACTATATCCAGAGCGACAAGTATCTGCAAGACATCGTGCGCGACAAACGCTACTGGGAGGGT
>CAMJAO010000262.1 GCA_946403615.1 uncultured Prevotellaceae bacterium | reverse complement strand
CTTTATGAGAAAATTGGCATTCATGCTGTTATTGGGGTTGATGTCGCTGACCTTCATCGCAGGGTGTAATGGTGACAAAAAGTCGCAAGATACGGATGTGTCGGACACTGAGACCGCCGACACACTGACCTCCGACACCATAGCCGAGGAGGAGCCAGCAGACAGCGTGGAGAATATTATCGCGGCCACGCCCATGCCCAAGGCTGCCGACGAATTGTTTGATGATTTCTTCTTCAATTTCATCGCCAACAAAAAATTGCAGATGGAGCGCGTGACGTTTCCCCTGCCCGTGAACAACGGCGGTCAGCATAAGCAGGTGGCGGAGAAAGAGTGGAAGATGGATCCGTTTTTTATGCAACAAGGCTTTTACACGCTGATTTTCGACAATGAGAAACAAATGGAACTGGTGAAGGACACCACCGTGGACCATGTGGTGGTGGAAAAGGTCTTCCTCGACCAGAAACGGGTGGAGCAGTTTATCTTCAACCGTGAGGAGGGATTGTGGAAGATGACAGAAATCAATCATCAGCCCATATTGAAAAACACGAATGCGGCGTTTTTCAATTTCTATGACAAATTCTCCAAAGATTCTGTCTATCAGGTGCAAAGCCTCAACGAACCGGTCAAGACCGTCATACCCGACCCTGATGATGACTTCTCGATGATTGAAGGCGAGTTCTACCCCGAACAATGGGAGGATTTCAAGCCCGAGATTTTGCCCAAGGATTTCATCTACAACATCCAGTATGGTAAGGAGGGTAAAGGCGGCGCGAAGAAAATATTCGTCATCCGGGGCATCTCCAACAGTCTGGAGATAGAAATGGAGTTTTTGTTGAAAGGAGGCGAATGGCGCCTGATAAAACTGACTTAAGACACATGAGAATAGAAGAGAACTACGATCTGACACGACATAACACCTTTGGCATCACCGCCAAATGTAAGCGCTTTATCGAATATGCCACGGAAGAGGAGGCGGTAGAGACGGCACAGTATCTGCGCGACCATCCCTCTCCGCTGCTTATCATCGGCGGCGGCAGTAATCTGCTGCTTACCGGTGATTTCGACGGAACGGTGGTGCATGCCGCCGTGAAAGGCATTGAGGTTGGCGATGTGGACGATGAGCATGTGGCCGTGGAATGCGGCGCTGGCGAGTGTTGGGACGATGTCGTGGCCTGGGCCGTTGAGCGGGGCTACTCTGGCGCGGAAAACCTGTCGCTCATCCCCGGCGAGGTAGGTGCCAGCGTGGTGCAGAACATCGGTGCCTATGGCGTCGAGGTGAAAGACCTGGTGGTAATGATTGAGGCGGTGGAGATAGAGACGGGCGAAGAGGTGATTTTCGGCGTTGCCGACTGTCAATATGGCTATCGTCAGAGCCGTTTCAAACAGGAGTGGAAAGACAAATATCTCATCACACGAGTCATCTATCTGTTCAACAAACAATTCGACCCCGTGCTCGACTATGGCAATGTGAGGCAGGAACTGGAGCGTCGCGGCATCACCGAGCCGACCGCAGCCGAACTGCGACAGACAATCATCGACATACGCCGCGAGAAATTGCCCGACCCTGAAGTCGTCGGCAATGCCGGCAGTTTTTTCATGAATCCAGTGGTGGAGCGCGAGGTGTATGACCGGCTGGCGGAGCAATATCCGGGCATGCCCCATTACGATGTGGACGAAAAACATGTGAAGATACCCGCAGGCTGGATGATAGACCAGTGTGGATGGAAAGGCAAATCACTGGGCAAGGCAGGGGTGCACGACCGCCAGGCGTTGGTGCTTATCAACCGTGGCGGCGCCACTGGTCAGGATGTTATCGCCCTGTGTCAAGCCGTCTGCGCTGATGTCGAGCAGAAATTCGGCATCGCCCTCCACCCCGAAGTGAATATAGTATAATATCAAACAAATTGTCAATTGTTAATTGTCAATAGTTAAATCTCAAATCTCAAACCTCAAATCTTCCGTGACTCTGACTTTTTTAGGAACAGGAACTTCTGGCGGTGTGCCCTCTATCGGGTGCACTTGTCGTGTATGCCAGAGCAACGATCCTCACGACAAGCGGTTGCGTTGTGTGGCCATGTTAGAGTCGGAAAATACGCGGTTGCTGATTGACTGCGGGCCTGATGCGCGCCAGCAATTGCTGGGGCAACCGTTTCGTGCCATCGACGGTGTGATACTGTCCCACATCCATTATGACCATGTGGCGGGCATCGACGACCTGCGGCCTTTTTGCGCCATCGATTACCCCCAGATGCGCTCCATTCCCATCTATGCCAACCAAAGCACCGCCGAAGCCCTGCGTGTGACCATGCCTTATTGCTTCGGTGAACATCTCTATCCTGGTGTGCCGTTGCTTGACCTGAAAACCATCGAGCCGCATGTGCCGTTCAAAGTGGGCGATTTTGAAATAGTGCCTTTCATCGTCATGCACCATAACCTGCCTGTCTTCGCATATCGCATCGGATCGTTGGTGTATATCACCGACATGAAGAGCATCGACGATGAAGAGGTAAAATATGTCGAGGATGCGGAGTTGTTAGTGGTCAATGCGCTGCGCTGGCATAAGCCCCACCACTCACATCAGACGGTGGAGGAGGCAATAGCCTTCGCCCGTAGGGTCAGGGCTCGCCGCACTTTGTTTATCCATGGTAGTCATGAGGTAGGTTTGCACGAAGAAACCAATGCCCTTCTACCCCCCGACATCCAATTGGCTTATGACGGGATGAAGGTCTCATTGGGAATTTAATCCCCCAATTAGCTATTACGTTTTAACAACCTTTCTTATTGTCATCTGTTTCGCCATAGCCCTGAAAGGGCGCAAAGAGTTCAGACGGGGGTGTAAGCCCCCGGAACGGTGGCATGTATATATAGTTACAGCCCTGAAAGGGCGAAAGAAAACCTGCGGGGTGTTCTCGTTTGGTCTTTCGCCCTTTCAGGGCTATTATAAATGCACATTTACCAACCCGGGGGCGTAGCCCCCGTCTGAACTCTTTGCGCCCTTTCAGGGCTGTTGTTTTTGGGGGCGTCAATCTACAAATGCATACCTATCGTCATAATCGATGCCGTATGCTTCCAAAAATAACTTGTACTCGTCATGGAAACTCCGTTTTTTATGATGCTCCTCTTGGTTGAGGATATATTTTATCGTCTTGTCCAAGAGTGATGGACTGACGGAAAATGCACCATAACCATCCTGCCACGAAAATAGTGAGTAATGCGTATCTATCTCCTTAATCCATTTACTGGTGTTTGCCTTGATATCCCTTACAAAATCTGTCAATGCTACTGTCTTCGGAAAGGTTGTTAAGATGTGGACATGATTGCATGTTCCGCCTATCTCAATGGGGACGCCATTCATGCCTTTAATTACTCCACCAATATATTGGAATATGCGGGGGAGATCTTCGCTACGCATATTTACACCTGTTGACTTCACATGGAAAATGAGGTGGATGTTGAT
>CAMJAO010000261.1 GCA_946403615.1 uncultured Prevotellaceae bacterium | reverse complement strand
ATCGTAATTGTGATTGTAAATCCACTGGATGGTGTTGTAGTCGGGCTGACGGCCATAGAGACCGAGTCCGAAGTCGGTGTCCTTCGAAATCCAGCGCCAGCGTCCGCCGTCGGCGACAGGACGCCAAAGCACGATGTTATTGCCGGGAAAGTCGAGGTTGCCGTAATAGAGGTTCAAAATCATGAGGTTGATAAACTCCTGACAGTCCATCAATTGCTCATATTCAGCCATTGTGTGACCAGCCTCGTTGTAAAAGGCTTTGAATGCGTTGTAATTGTCGAGCGTGCCGGCTTTAAGTTCCTCCACCATCTGACTGTTCTCCTGAGAAATCTCTATCATGTCGATATCCTCGAGGCCTTCGCCCTGGTCATCCTTGTAGTTGGAATAGATGTTGTCGTCATTGCTGCGCTCACGGATGTTGAGCATACCTTTATATTGACCATTCAGGAAAATGACAACCGGACGCCATGCCTGCCAGTCGAGGTCGGCATTCTGACCCATGACGCGCTGGATGATGGCATCGCGCATGTAGAGATAGGGGAAATCATTGCCGGCGTTGCGCAGCATGATGCTCTTGAAATCAGTCAGTCCGGGTTTCTGGTCGGGGAAGAACTCGTAGTCGAAACGCTTCACACCAAACCGTTTGTTGGCATACACGGCAAGCGACTTGAGCGCATGCTCACGCGACTGTCCGCCCATGACACGGGTCTCGCACAATTGGTTGATGACGCTCTCACTTCCTGCCGCGTCAAACATCTCGATGTTGATGGGGCGGCGCCAATCGTGCTTATTTTCCTTGTTGGGATTGTTTTTGATGATGCCGATGGCATTGTCGTTCATATAGCGGTCGTCGGTGACAATCGAAATCACGGGAATGGTCATCTGTCTGTCGAGGAAAATGTACGACTGTGCAGTCGAGATGGGTGAGAGATAGCCCTCGCAGAACAGTTTGGCACGGATTACTTTGTTAGAATTGATGTTGAAGGGATTCTGATAGACCGGGCTGGTGACGGTGGGCTCACTGCCATTGGTGGTGTAGCGGATGACGGCATCCTCGGGCGTACCTTCAGGCTTCGAGAGGGTCAGTTGGATGGTCTGCGAAGAGGTCATCACGCATCCTTTCTGACTAAACACGGGTTCGCCGAGAATATCCTTACAGGTCTGTCCGCAGTTGGCTTTGCCCGGTGTTGGTGTGGCCTGATATCCCCAACTGTCGGCTCCGTCGGTCTTTCGGCCGTATGCGATATTGGGAGCGGGCATCTTCTTCATTCCCACCACTTGGTCGACGATATCGCTGCCTTTGAAGAGATAGACGGCCCCGTCCTTTCCAGACTCCAGACGGAAACTGGTATGAAGCCCGTTCTCCTCCTTGTCGCAATAGACCACGACATAGGCTTTGGCGTTGAGTGTCTGGTTGGGCAGTTGCCATGCCTTGCCGGGTTTATCTTTCACACCCAGTTTATACTCTCCCAGGTTCACCGCCTCGGTGCCACTGTTATAGAGTTCCACCCATGAGTCGGGAAACTCTTTCAAATCATCCATGATGCAGTCGATGTTTGATTGCATCATCTCGTTGATTAATACCTGCGCCTTAGCAGACGCGCCAAAGGCCATAAGGCCCGCAAAAATCAAGTATCGAAATTTCATAAGGTAGTTGATAAAATTTTCGGATGCAAAGTTATGGCTTTTTTCATCGCATCCCTTTTATACAAGTATAAAAAAAGTAAAATGTAACATTTCATCAATAAAATGATAGAAAACAACAAAACTTTTTATCGTTTTTTCTACTATCAAAAAGTGAAATCGACCGTGAACAACCGTTCCAGACAAGAGGTTTTTCGCCTCATCTGACTTACAATCCGTAACTTTCTGCCAAAAAGTAGATTTTTTCTGCTTGCTGCCATCCTTTTGTTCGTAAATTGTTGTAATTTTGCAGCCAAAAGTAAGAATATTCACTAAAAACGAAGAAATATGAAAAAAATCAGAGCCGCCGTAGTGGGTTACGGCAACATCGGCCGCTATGCCATCGAGGCACTTGAGGCCGCAGAGGATTTTGAAATCGCAGGTGTAGTAAGACGCAACGGAGCAGAGAACAAGCCGGCTGAACTGGCCGCTTATGACGTGGTGAAAGACATCACCGAACTGAAAGACGTGGATGTGGCCATTCTCGCCACTCCCACCCGCTCGTGCGAGGATTACGCCAACAAGATACTCCCCCTAGGCATCAACACTGTCGACAGTTTCGACATACACACCAGCATCGTCGATTATCGCGCAGCACTCATGCCCGTATGTAAAGAGAACGGTGCCGTGGCAGTCATCGCCGCAGGATGGGACCCGGGGTCGGACAGCATCGTTCGCTCACTGATGCAGAGCCTCGCTCCTAAAGGTCTGTCATACACCAACTTCGGACCAGGCATGTCGATGGGTCACTCCGTGTGCGTTCGCTCGAAAGCAGGTGTGAAAAACGCACTGTCGATGACCATTCCTCTGGGTGAGGGCATTCACCGCCGTATGGTTTATGTGGAACTCGAAGACGGCGCTTCACTCGACGAGGTGACGGCAGCCATCAAGGCCGACCCTTATTTCTCGCACGACGAGACACACGTGTTTGCCGTGGATTCCGTTGATGCGGTGCGCGACATGGGACATGGTGTCAACCTGGTGCGCAAGGGCGTGAGCGGAAAGACGCAAAACCAGCGGTTGGAGTTCAACATGAGCATCAACAACCCCGCACTCACCGGTCAGGTGCTGGTCAATGTGGCACGCGCATCCATGCGTCAGCAACCCGGATGCTACACGATGATTGAGATTCCCGTCATCGACATGCTCCCCGGCGACCGCGAAAAACTTATCGGACAATTGGTGTAAAAAACCTACCCTCCCAAGGGAGGGAGAAGGAGCAAGGGACAAGAGATTGCCCAATGCCACCATAGGTTGTTCAGCAACAAAATAACAAAAAAACAGCGCCGCACATCTCAACCAAGTGCGGCGCTGTTTTATATTTTGATACGATAGAAAGGGTAAGGTTATTTCCCCTTCTCCTGATAAATCACCTTATTGGCTCCTGATGTGATTTTCAGGGCCTCGGGATGTTCGGCGATGAACGTGTCGATATGACGTACACGTTTCTCCTCAAGTATCTCATCCACAGCGATAAGGATACCCGTCTCCTCCACGTCGCCGAAACCGTCGTTGATGGCTGTGCCGAACATCTTCATCGTGGGGCTCAGGCTCATGTAAGCATTGACCAGCGGCGGGATGTTGAAGCCCAGTTTACGTATCTCCTGATTCAGGATACGATAGTCTTCCTTAAAGGTATCTTGGTTGAAGAGTTGAGCCAGTTCCATCGGGTCTGCCTCTATCTTCAGCGGATTCATCGGGATGATAAGGTTTTCCTTGTCATCGAAATGCTTTTTCAGGAAATAAAGAATCATGTCACGCCCCTTGCGCACATAGGAG
>CAMJAO010000260.1 GCA_946403615.1 uncultured Prevotellaceae bacterium | reverse complement strand
TGCATGTATGCCACTTGGTCGGAAGGATTGCTGACGGCCAGTGTGATGTTCTCGTTGTTTTGTCCTGCCACTTTCGCATTGCATTTCGGCTGTGGTTGGTTGCCGATGGCTTTCATGTCGGCGTGCTTCAGCACCCTTGTACCTGTCCAGTCGGATTTGGGCCAGTCGAAGACATCCTCACCGCGAGTGAGGGCATACTCGTTTTCAGCGATAATACGTCCGTCAGACTCAAGCGTCAAGAAGAGATAGCCGTTGTCTTCGGTCAGTTCAATGGGGTCAAACACCGCAACCGAAGACAGAGGCGGCAGCGACACGGCTTTCTCCTGGCTGGCCAACAGTTTCCCGTTCATGCCATAGACCTTCATGCGGGCGGTGGCATTGACGATATCATCATTCAGGCTGTTCACTGCGCGCACATCATGCTGATAGTGATTATAAATCAATTGCATCGGTTGACAGGCTTTTCTCACGCCATAGAATGACGCATTGGGCCGCAGATAGTAGTCGTAGAGTTGCCAATACAGGCTGGGGCGGGCACTATTGAGCATCCATTGCACCAGTGCTGTGGCCTTTGGGAAATTGTAGCGGAAAGCCTCGAACATGGCTTTTGTGCCATCGTAGTTGACCATATTGGCTTTTCGGAGGAAATCGTCCAGACCAGTCGCCTCGCCGTATCGGTTGGTTACCGTCTCCTTCAAGATATCCAGTTTGTTGAATGCCTCAGCCGCCGAGGTGCAATGATAGTCCCACACCTTGTCCAACGGCCACAGCTTGTCGCCGAGCATCTGCCGCAAAGACTCCTTCACGGGCAACTGCGCACCTATGCCCGTCTCAGTGTTGAAACCGAAGGCACCACCCGGAGCCTCGCTCCTGTACCAATAGGCGGGTGCGACATATTCATATGGGCCAGCCATCTTGGTTCCTGACGCGCCAGAGATATTACTCTCCATCTGTTTGGCAGAAGTGATATAGGGTCGGTCGTCGATGGTCTTTTGCACTTCCAGATAGTGCTGTTCCAACTTGGGTACTGGCAACTTGTCGCTGCCCACAAACCACGCGATGATGGAAGGATGATTGCGCAGATAACGCAACTGGTCGTCGTACGAACGCGAGATGATTTCCACATCGTCATCGGTGAGGATACCACCGTAAAGGTCGTCACAAGGTTTGCCGAGATAGTCCTCCCACTCCCAGAAACAACTCCATCCCGCCAACAGCAAGATGCCTTTCTCGTCGCAGAGATCATACAGCGCCTGCGATGTGCCCCAGAATCCTTCGAGGCGCACGGTGTTGAGATTCATCTGCTTGACCAGTTCCAACTGGCGGTCGTAACCCTCGGGGTTGTCGCGGAGAAAGATATCGTCCGTCCAACCCGCACCCAGCAACTGGATTCTCTTGCCGTTGAGCGTGAAGGCACGATAGCCGTCGCTGGTGATGAAACTGCCCACCTCGCGGATGCCGAAACACACGTCCTGACTGTCAGACATAGAGTCTTGATACTCAAACGAGAGAGACATAGAATACAGTTCGGGCGAGCCCATCGTATAGCACCACCACAGGCGGGGGTTCATCACATGCAGGGCCTCCATGACCTCGTCGTCGATTCTGACGGTCTTGGCCTGTTTGGCACCCAGAGTGACAGGCACCTTGCACGTCTTATCTTCGAACGAACAGAACAAGAAACCTGTAATATTCTTGTCGCTGAGATTACGCACCTGTGCCTCGACATTCACCCACGCCTCTTTCAACGTATTGAGATTGACGCGCGAACACACCCGAGGTGACTCTATCACCACAGGACCGCTGCGCTGCACCTTCACAGGACGGACTATGCCCATGCTCTCATCCAGCGGACGGGGATTCCAATCCACAAAGCCGATGTTATACTCTCCAGGCTGACAAGGCCATGTTGTAACCACCAGAGTGTTCTGTCCTTTCGCCACACCTGTCACATCGAGGGCAAAGGTGCGGAAAGGACCCGCCAAAGTGTCGCGCGAGGCCACCTTCACACCATTGAGAAAGATGTCGGCACGATAGTCGATGCCTTCGAACAACAGCCGCACATGCTCGTCTGCACTAAAATTGTCCAGAACGAACGATTTCTTAAACAGCCAAGGTACAGAAAACCGTTTCTTGTCATATTGGCGGTAATTGTCTTTCTCCAAGATGCCCGGGTATTCGCCATTGGCCGTCAACGCACCCATGACGGTAGAAGGGACGTTCGTGGGATACCATTTAGCGGCCGGTGCCCTACCCGACGACAAAGCCGCGCCATCGAGTCCGACGATCTCCGACGATTGGCATTCCCAACCTCCGCTCAAATTGATGGTCTGAGCAAGGCCTAGTTGCACACAAAAACAAAACGACATGGCCCAAACGAATTTTACTATTGTATTCATGAGTATAAATATTTGACATTAAATTAAAGAGGATTTGTAGGGCATATCACTCATCCAAGACGGCGGCACCGAGCAGCGCCGCATTCTCAAGATGTGAGGGGGCTATATGCAGGCGGGCTACCGACTCGGGGTAAGGGAACTCGCCAAGACGCGCCAGCATTCCCTCCTTATAAAAATCGAAAGCATCGGCAATGCCGCCGCCTATGAATACAGCCTCCGGGTCGTAAGCAAAGAGAACAGCCTGAACCAAACAGCCCAGATTATCGCCAAAAACACGCCATATTTCGTATGCCTTAGGGTCACCTCGCCGCGCATCCTCAGCCAATTGTTTGCCCGTGGTGCCATACTCCTCGAAGAAACGGCTGGCACAATAATGCTCATAGTCTTTTTCGCGGAAAGGCAGTGAACCTACCTCGCCGGCGCAGGTATTACGCCCGTTGTAAAGACGGCCACGGACAATGATGCCCGACCCCACGCCTGTGCCGAGGGTCAGTCCCACCATGTCATCGTAGTCACGGCCCTCGCCAAAGGCATGCACCCCCAGTGCAAAGCAGTTAGCATCGTTGTTGATAAACACAGGACGGTGAAATGCATCTTCCATAATATCTTTCAGATGCACCTCCTCCCATGCGGGGATGTTCGCGGCATGATAGACAATGCCCTGCTCACGGTCCACTACAGTCGGCACACCCACACCGATGGATGTCACCTCGTCGGTCATCAGTCGCTCTACCAGAGCCAACAATGCGGCATTCACTTCCTGTTCCGTTCCTTTCGGGCAGGGCACGACCTCTTTCCTGACTAGTCGTTCACCGTCAACCAGTCCAGCACGAAAATTCGTTCCGCCTAAATCCAATCCTATTTTCATAAGTTGATAATAATGAGTTAGAATGATTCGTCAAAATACCCCCTTGCAGGTCCTCCCCTTTCTCCATAAGCAACGGTTCGCCGCTGTCCAAAACTACCAACAACCAAACAACCACCCCCCCAAATGACTAAACGACCAAACAACCAAACAACCAAACAACCAAACAACCAAACGACTAAACGACCAAACGACTAAACAACCAAACGACCAAAC